>NZ_CAZEFZ010000021.1:0-56680 GCF_964511145.1 Tenacibaculum amylolyticum | reverse complement strand
ACCACCGCCACCGCCACCTGCAACGCCACCACCACCAACTCCAGAGAAAATTGAAGTTGTTGAAGACGATAAAGAAATTGAAGAAACAGTAATTGAATCTACAGAGACAGATGAATCTGAGGCTGTTGAAGTAGAAGAAATTGTTGAGGTAGCAGAGGAAGAAGAAGTAGTAGAAGATGTACCTTTCTCTATTATTGAAGATGTACCTGTTTTCCCTGGATGTACAGGAACAAATCAACAAAAGAAAGACTGTTTAAATAAAAAGATGCGTAAGCACGTACAAAGATACTTTGATGCTGAATTAGCAAATGAGTTAGGTTTACCAGCAGGTAAGAAGAGAATCTATGTACAGTTCAAAATTGATAAGGATGGTTCTATTACTAGCATTAGAGCTAGAGCACCACACCCAAGATTAAAGAAAGAAGCAGAACGTATCGTAAAAAAACTACCTAAAATGAAGCCAGGTAGACAAAGAGGTAAAGCAGTACGTGTAGGTTATACATTACCAATTACCTTCAATGTAGAGTAAAATATTTAGATCTATATATTTTTAAAGCAGTTCATTTTGAGCTGCTTTTTTTGTGGCATGTTTTTTGGAATCTATTTAACCTAATTTAAAACTATTATATTATGAAAAAGGTTAAAAAGCTACCGCAAAAGCAATTAGAGAAGTTTTCTTCAATTTTTACACAATTAGGATTAGTATTAGTACTATTTGTTGTTTTTGTTACATTAGAACACAAAACGGAAAAGAAAGGAGCCACTGCTTTTACTACAACATCTAATGATACTGATGAGCCTACATTTGTGATAACAGATTTTCGAAAAGAATTAAAAAGAGTAGTAGTAGAAACTCCTAAACCTCAAAAGCCAGTACTAAAACCAGTACAAGTATTAACTAAAGTAGAACCTATTAAAAATACTGATATAGTTAAACAAGAAACTGTAGTGCAAATTCCAGTAGATCAACCTACAGAGATTAATAAAACGAACGTTGTAATTCCTAGCGTGCCTAAAACTCCAGAAAATACAACCGTTTCTATTAGATCTGTACAAAAAGCACCTGTTTTTAAAGGTTGTGAAGGGCTTTCTGAAGCAGAAAATAGAATTTGTTTCGAAAAAAAGATGAAGCAATTAGTACAAAGGCATTTTGATACAGATTTAGCGAATGAATTAGGGTTAAGAAGTGGAAAAAACAAAATCCTAACACAATTTGTAATCGATAAAAATGGACTGGTTACTGATATTAAAGTTAGAGCACCACATCCAAGATTGAAAGATGAAGCGAATAGAATTATAAAAAAAATCCCAAAGTTTAAACCAGGAGAACAAAATGATAAAGCTGTTCAAGTAAGATATACATTGCCTATCAGCTTTATGGTAGAATAGGAACAAAAAACTCGATCAATTAATTGATCGAGTTTTTTACTTTTGTAAGTATGGAAGATAAAAAAGCATATTTCTCGCATGAAACAGCGGTTATTGATGAAGGTTGTAACATTGGTAAAGGAACAAAGATTTGGCACTTTAGCCACATAATGCCAAATGCTGTCATTGGTGAAGATTGTAATTTAGGTCAAAATGTTGTTGTTTCTCCTGAAGTAGTATTAGGAAATAATGTAAAAGTGCAAAATAATGTTTCTATTTATACAGGAGTTATTTGCGAAGACGATGTTTTTTTAGGGCCTTCTATGGTATTTACAAATGTAATTAACCCAAGAAGTGCTGTAAATAGAAAAAATGAGTTTAAAGAAACCATTGTAAAGAAAGGAGCAAGTATTGGAGCAAATGCCACTATAATTTGTGGAAACAATATAGGAGAATATGCATTAATAGGCGCTGGAGCAGTAGTAACAAAAGAAATTCCTCCATATGCATTAGTTGTTGGAAACCCATCTAAACAGATTGGTTGGGTAAGTGAACATGGGTGTAAACTTAGTTTTAATGAAGGTGGAATCGCGTTTTGTCCAGAAACTTCGGAAAAATATCAACTTACCAATAAGAACAAATTGTTAAAAATATTGCAATAAAATGTTAATTTCTTTTGGAGAAAAAGAATTATAGTATATATTTGTTGCGTGGTTATAAACCACTTTCTTTTTCTTTTTCATAGCAATTTTTCCCACTCAATCGTTGAGTGGGTTTTTTTATTTCATAAAATAAATATGAATACATAACGATATATTCAATTGCTACGAACCAAAGATTCTCTTTCCAGGGTGTATTTGCGTAGGCTTGGTAACTCAATATTATTACCAAAGACCATACCAAAGGGAATCTATATTTTGTAAAAACAGATAAAATAATTAATGTTGCTAAATACCAAGGATGCATTGTTGTTGTTGTGAAATAATAAAAAGACAATGCAAAAAGCATAGAAGTAGTAATATCTGTAATTGTTTTGTTTTTATTGAATAAACTAACTACCATTAAAAAAATAACGGTTAAAACAGGCGTTATTTTACCTATTACAGCAATTTCATTATAGCCTCTAAATAAATATCCAATTTCTCTGAATATATAATAGAAACTAGCATTGAATTCAAAATTACGAAACCATAATCCAACTGAATTACTATAATTATCTATTAAATCAGGAGAAAGAAAAGGTACAAATAATACAAGAACAGTAATTATGATAACAGTGTAAAATAAAACTAATTTTGAAATTCGTTCCCATTCAATCTTACCTTTTCGTACTAAAAAAGGTTTTAAGAAAATAGGTAAAAAGAGTAGTGGAATAAGCTTAACGCTTATAGAAAACGCAAACATAAAAGCTGAATAGACCCATTTCTTTTTATAAAATAAATAAAGAGATAATACTAAAAAGAATAGCATTACTGGTTCAAAATGCAAATTCCCAGTCATTTCTATAATGATGAAAGGATTTAGCGCATATAAAAAGATTAAATACTGATTTTTATTAATACTCTTTAATAGCTTAGCTCCAATAAATAAAATACCAATATCAGCTAGTATAATTTGTAAGCGCAATACAATAGCAGCTCCCCAAATAGAATCGTTAGAAAATAATGCTGCAATAAAAAATGAAAACTGATTTAAAGGAGGGTAATTTGTATAATGACTTCCGTTCATTGCTCCCATTCCAGCATATAATTCTGATGCATTTGAAACGGGGAAAACACCATTTTTTATAAATGTTTCTGGCAAGTACATATAAGGATTAAATCCTTCGAAAATCATTCTTCCATCCCAAACAAATCGATAAAAATCTTGAGATAAGTTAGGAGTTGCAATCAAAAAGATCAACCTAAAAAGAATTGCTAAAAAAGCAAGACTTTTAAAAGAGTACTGCTGTTTATTCGTAAGGAAAAAATAACCTGTAAATAAAGAAAACCATAGTATGCATAACGTTCCAAAAGAAGTTCTTTCTAAATGATATGCAAAATAATAGTAAAGAATACTAGATATAACAGCAATGAAATAAAAAGAATACCTCTTAAGAAAGTGAATCATTATTAGGCTTTAGAAAATACAGATTTAAAAAATACGTAACCAAATCCTATGAAAAGCATTAAGTGAAAAGGAAAAAGTCCAAAATCACCACCTTGATCTCCAACAACAAAAGCACTGTATAAACCAAAAGCAAAATAAAGTACTAAAAGTCCTTCAATAATCACATTCCAAGAAGGTTTTTTACGAATATATTTATTGTTTTTCCAACTGTCTTTTAAAGACTTAATGTTAAATTTAGGCGTACGTACAAATTCACTTTTCTTTCCAAAATGCCCTTCTAATACAGCTATAGTGTTATGTAAAGAGAATCCCATAGCAATAGAGAAGAATGTGAAAAATGCGCCTATATATTTAATAAAGTTCTTTATACCTCCGCCGAAAGTATTTTTATACATAAACCAATAACAGGTAAAGAAGATGAAAGTACTTGTAACAAAGAAACTCATCACCCAGAAAAACACTTCTAAATGTTCATATTTATTTTTAATGTATAACATAGGAATACTTAGAATTCCCATTAGAAAAACAAACGTAAACATAGAACTATTTAACAAGTGTAAAATACTATGGACTTTTGTTTTTAAGTTTACATTTTTGTTAGTAATAATTCGAGCTAACATTTTCTGGAAATTCTCAGCCCCACCTTTATTCCATCTAAATTGTTGAGAACGTGCAGCACTAATAATTACAGGAAGTTCAGCAGGAGTAACCACATCTTCTAAATACTTAAATTTCCATTTTTTAAGCTGTGCACGATAACTTAAGTCTAGATCTTCTGTTAATGTATCTCCTTCCCAGTTTCCAGCATCTATAATACATTCTTTTCTCCAAATACCAGCAGTACCGTTAAAGTTGATGAAATGACCTTTACTATTTCGTCCTACTTGTTCTAAAGAGAAATGCGCATCTAAAGCAAATGCTTGCACTTTTGTTAGTGTAGAATAATTCCTGTTAATATGTCCCCACCTAGTTTGTACAACACCAATTTCAGGATTTTTAAAATAAGGAACTGTTTTTTCTAACCAACAAGGTTTTGGAAGGAAATCTGCATCAAAAATGGCAATATATTCTCCTTTAGCTACTTTTAAACCTTCTTTTAAAGCTCCAGCTTTAAAACCAGCTCTGTTTTCTCTTCGGATATGTTGAATATCTAAACCTGTTTCTTGTAGTTTTTGAATATGCTCAGCAGTACTAAGAACAGACTCATCTGTAGAATCATCTAAAACCTGAATTTCAAGTTTTTCTCTTGGATATTTAAGCTTTGCAATATTATCTAACAAGCGCTCCATTACATACAACTCATTATATACAGGGAGTTGAATGGTAACAAAAGGTACTTCACCTTCATTTGAAAGATCAAACTTCTCAGCATCATCTACTTTCTTTTTAGAAGATAAGTAGTTAAACAATAAATTTAATTGTGCTAAAGCATACATGAAGACTAGCAATAATGAAATGCTATAAAGACTGATAATGATGTAATCTAGTATCATTATTTGAAACTGTATTTAAAAATCCAACTTAAAATTTTTACGCCTGCTAATATAGTGCCTTTTACGGTACCAGAAACTTTAGAAACACCAATTCTATTTCTGTACTTTACAGGCACTTCTACATATGAATATTTTCGCTTAATAGCCTTTAACTGCATTTCTACAGTCCATCCATATGTTTTATCTTCCATATTTAAATCCAATAACTTATCGTATTTAATGGCTCTAAACGGACCTAAATCGGTAAATTTAGCACCAAAAAACAAACGCATTAAAAAGGTAGCCAACCAATTACCAAAAACTTGTTGTGGTGTCATGGAACCTTTTTCACGTAGTCGTTTAACTCGCGAACCAATTACAAAATCTATATCTTCATTTGTTATAGGAGAAATAATTTCAGTAAGTTGTTCAGGATAATCAGAATAATCACCATCAAGAAATACCACAATATCTGGTTTAGGATTGGTGTTAGCTATAAGGTCCATACCTTTTAAACAAGCATAACCGTATCCTCTTCTAGGTTCAGAAAGTACCGTTGCCCCAGCATTTTTAGCATTCTGCTCAGTAGCATCTGTAGAATTATTACTTACAACAATTACCTCATCTACTAAATCTGGAATATCATTAATAACTTTCGTTATAGAATCTTCCTCGTTATATGCGGGGATAATAACTTTAATTATCGGCTTCATGAATTATTTTAAATCGTTAAGATTATTCTCTTTTTTAAAAGAAGAAAAATCTTTCCACTCTTTTATTTTTTTACCATTCACAAATTTAGAGGCTTTAACTAACTTTCTTTTTTGGTAGACTAAACAATATCCATTTTTTATATTGTTCTTTAATTGACATTTATGTCCAACGTCTCCATTGTTATCATAAAATAGCCACCACTTATTTTGTAATCCATTAATATAATGCCCCTCTTTTTCCTTGAATGAATCTGCGCGGTAAAAGTACCAATATTTATGTTTTAAACCTTTCTTAAAATGCCCCTTTTCTTTTAAAACTCCATTTGGATAATAAAATTTCCAATAACCATGTTTTAAATTGTCTTTAACCCAACCCTCTTCTTTAAGATTGCCGTTTGTATGATAGTTTTTAGCATATTGTTTCTGAGCAAAAACTACCGATGAAAAAAGTAAAAGAAAGCCAATTAAAAGGTTATTTTTCATTCATTAACTTTAAAAGATCAACATCGTTTCCTAATAAAACTTCTGTTGGATTGATTCTTCCTTCTTCTGGACCGTTTTCTAATTTTAAAACTCCTCTTGGACATACAGCTGAACAAACACCACAACCAACGCAACTAGCTCTTACTATATTTTCTCCTTTTTGAGCGTATGATCTAACATCAATTCCTTGCTCACAATAGGTAGAACAGTTTCCACATGAAATACATTGTCCTCCGTTAGTGGTAATTCTAAAACGAGACTTAAAACGTTGCACTAATCCCATGTAGGCAGCTAAAGGACATCCAAAACGACACCAAACACGATTCCCTAATATTGGATAGAATCCTGTACCAATAACTCCTGAGAAAATAGAACCAATTAAAAATCCGTAACTACTCTGAACATCATATGCAGAGAAACCAAAAGCAAGTTCTTTCCAACTTGGAATTTCAGCAAAATAGGTATACAAAGTTAAAGCAGTCATTAAAATAGCGAATACTAATACACCATGAATTAACCAACGCTCAATTTTCCATGAGAATAAAGATTTGCTAGAAAGCTGACGATAAGGATCTCCTAAAGTTTCGGCTAATCCACCACAACCACAAACCCAAGAACAATACCAGCGTTTTCCATAGAAATACACCATTACTGGCACAATAACTAAGGTTAAAACAATTCCCCAAACTAGCATAAATATTCCAAGGTTTCCGCTTTCTATTAAACTGTTAATATTATAATCAAAGAAGAACGTATAGTTTAATGGCCATGCATTTTTAAAATCGAACCAAGGCTTATTAAAAGCAACTAATATTTCTGGAATTAAGAAGGCAAAAGCTATTTGGAAAAATAATACCACGGCAGTTCTTACAATTTGGTAGTTATTATGTCTGTATTTAATAAACATACGTACTGCAAATACTGTCATTACAGAACAGTACATAAAACCATATAAAAACCACTGACTAGATTCGTTTCCACTTAAACCTAAACTAACTTGGTTAACAGATAAAATAGGATTAATTAAATAGTTAGGGAAGAAGTATAGTAATACATAAAACCCAACAAAATATACAAAGGCAATTAATCCTAAAGGACCTCTGTTTGTAGCAGAGTGTTGGAAAATTCCATTGTTTTTAATACCTGCAGGTCCTAATAATTTATAATCAGAACCAAAAGCAATTAATCCACCAAGAATAGCCAAACCAAATGTTAACCAGAAAAATAAACCTTGATTTTTAGAAACCCAACCTGTAGCAGATGCTCGAACTAAAGGATAAACAAAATCTTTATAAGTTTTGTTCCATTTAATCCAGATAATTTTATCCCAAGCTATTTCTTTTTGACTTTTATGATATTCGTTCGACTCTTCAGCAATCTGAATAAGCTTACTAGTTAATTCTCCTGTGCTTAATTCTTTACCAACAATATGCTTTTTAGCCTTTTCTATAAAGAATTCACTTTTAACTTTTTGTGAAGCCCATGTATCAAATGTTGCTTCAGAAACTTTGTTACTTCCGGTAAAAATACTTCCCGTGAAAAAAACAAATCCTATTAAAGCAATAACGAGCCCTATATTTTTAACTAATTTCATTGAATTTCTAATTTTATGCTTTTGTAAATATGCGTTTCCAGCTTTTCTTTTTAGCCTTAATACTCGTTCCGTGTTCTTTATTAAATTGAGCTACAATTTCCTGCTCATGTTGTTTGTAAAATTCAGGGTCAAAATTTGCATCTGCTAAGTGTTCTAATACATATTCAACAGATTTCTTTTCAGTAAGTACACGATTAAAGAACTCATGACGCATTCGAATTCCAAAAGTATTGATACCTATAAATTCCTTAGTTTCTTTATCAAAATTGATGTGAATTGCTTTTTTTCCTCCACTGTGTTTCCAGAAGAAACGAGCTTCATTTTCTTTAGGTTTTGCCCATACCCAACCATAAGTCTGATATTCAATATCGATAAACTTCGCTGAGTTAAACCAGTGCCCAGGATTATAAGCCGTAGGACTTCCACAGATTGTTTGTGCTAGTGCTTCTCCCATCATTCTCCCAGTATACCAAACTGCTTCTATAGGTCTACGTTGACCAATAGCTTCTCTTTGCTCAGCACAATCTCCAATAGCATATACATCTTTAATGTTGGTTTCTAATTGACGATTTACTAATACTCCGCGATTGGTTTCTATAGCAGAATCTTTAACGAAGTTTATATTTGGAGAAACTCCAGCAGTTAATCCTACTACATTACAAGCAATCTCTTCACCTGTTTCAGCAATCACAATAGATTTTACATTGCCTTTATTGTCTGCTTTAATTTCTTTTAAATTAACTCCTAATCGTAAATCAATATGATTATCTAAAATTTCTTGATTAATCATTTCAGACTCTTGATCGGGAAGTACACCATTCCAAAAACTAGTTTCTCTTACTAAAAAAGTAACAGGAATGTGTCTGCTATGTAGCATTTCGGCTAATTCAATTCCAATTAAACCTCCGCCAACAATTACAGCACGTTTACACGCATCTTTATTTGGAGCATATTTTTCTAAGCTTTCTAAATCTTGCTTATGATACATTCCCATTACGCCATTTAAATCTTGCCCTGGCCAACCAAATTTATTTGGTTTAGATCCTGTAGCAATAATTAACTTGTCGTAAGAAAACGATTCGTTATTATCTAATAAAAGAGTTTTATTATCAGTATCTATACTGTTTACAAATGCTTTTTTAAGTTCTATTCTGTTTTTCTTCCAAAACCAATTTTCATAAGGTTGTGTGTTTTCAAACTTCATATGTCCCATGTATATGTACATGAGTGCTGTTCTAGAGAAAAAATACTCCGTTTCACCGGAAATAATAGTGATTTTTTTATCTGATAATTTCCTGATATGACGGGCAGCCGTAACGCCTGAAATACCATTACCAATAATAACGATGTGTTCCATGTTTTGAGAATTGCTTTACCTTATGTCGAGAAGAAAGTTAATAATTTACTGATGAAATAAATTTAGAATTGTTTTAAATAAGGATTTACACTGAAAAAAGGGGGAAAAGTGTAATGTGAACTCTTTTTTTACGACTGAGCAGCATATTTTTAAAACTACTATAATGAAACGAATTTCAATCTTCTTAGCAGTAATGCTATGTAGTCTTAACATATTTTCTCAGGAAGAAGAACAAGAAGAAAAGAACAATTTACAAGTATTTACGCCTTCAAAATTATTAAATAAAGGGCAGTGGGACATTAAATGGTTTAATAGTTTATATACAGAAACCAAAAGAACAGGAGATAAAAATAGTGATAGTGAGAGTATTCCTAGACAAAACTTTTTTACCTCTACATTAGAAGTATTTACAGGTATTTCAGATAATAATAGAATTAACGTTGGAGGAATTATTGAATTTCGTTCAAATACTTTTGGAGGAAGACAAGCACTTTCTGTATTTAGCTTAGAAGATACGAGTTCAGATCGTAAGGGAATTTCTTCTATTGCACCAGCAGTAAAAATTCAGCCTTTAGAAAATATAGGAAACTTCTCTATTCAGAGTGCATTACATATTCCATTATTAGATAGTGGTGATGAAAGAGATGCAAACGGATTTTTAGATCAAACAGCTTGGGCTTTCCAAAACAGATTTTTCTACGATTATACATTCCCAAGTGGTAAATGGCAATTATTTACAGAAATAAATACGGAATATAGTTTTGGAGACGATCAAAGTTTTGCAAACAATACCTTTTTAGTAGTTCCAGGAGTATTCATGAGCTATTTCCCTACGCAAGATGCTACGGTATTAGGTTTTGTACAACACTCTGAGCGTTTTGGAGATTTTGCACAAGATAATACTGCATTAGGTTTTGGAGGAAAATACCAAATTACAGATGTATTAAATGTTGAAGTACTATATAGCAATATTGTAAGAGGATTTAATTTCCAAGGATTAGGAGAAACATATAGTATTGGTTTAAGAGCTTTATTTTAAGAGTTTATAGGAAAGTAATATAATTTGTAATGACTATTTTTAGCATATGAAGCTAAAATTATTTTTCTTATTACTTTCATTAGCAATATTTCAGTCTTGTAACAGTCAGAAAGAAAAGATAAACGGATTAAGTTTTGTAGCCTCTCCAGAAGCTATAAACAATAAACATATCTTACCAGTTCAAAAGGCATCAGCGAATTATGTTTCACTGATGCCTTTTGGATTTATACGTGATTTATCTTCTCCTAAAGTAATATACAATACCTCTAGACAATGGTTTGGAGAAACAAGAGCAGGTGTAAAACAATATGCGTCTGTTTTTGAAAATAAAAACATTCAAGTAATGTTAAAACCTCAAATTTGGGTATGGAGAGGAGAGTTTACAGGATATATAGAAATGAAGTCTGAAGAAGAATGGAAAACATTGGAAGATTCTTATGCTACATTTATTTTAGAATATGCGGAATTGGCAAAAGAAATCAATGCTACTATTTTTTGTATAGGAACAGAATTAGAAAAGTTTGTATTAAATAGACCTGATTACTGGAAAGATCTGATTGTAAAAATCAGAAAGATTTACAAGGGGAAACTGACTTATGCAGCCAATTGGGATGAATTTAAACGTGTGCCTTTTTGGAAAGAATTAGATTATATAGGAATAGATGCTTATTTTCCTGTAAGTGATAAAAAAACACCTACAGTTACCGATTTAGAAAAAGGTTGGGAACCTCATAAAGAAGTAATAAAAGGAATACAAGAAATGTATGATAGACCAATTTTGTTTACAGAGTTTGGATATCGTAGTGTAGATTATACAGGAAAAGAACCTTGGAAGTCAGATCGTATAAATGGACAAGTAAATTTAATAGGACAACATAATGCTACCTTGGCCATTCATAATACATTTTGGAAAGAAGATTGGTTTGCTGGAGGTTTTTTATGGAAATGGTTTCATAATCATGAGAGTGTAGGAGGTGAGCAAAATAACCGTTTTACACCTCAAAATAAACCCGTAGAGGAATTAATTCAGCAATTGTATGCGAAATACAAGTAAATATCTATTTTTTTGCCTAGTGTTATTACTGGGGCTCTTTGCCTGTTCTGAAGCAAATGAATCGTCACTTTCAGAAACCGTTTTACAAGATTATCTGGAAATCCATAAAGACAAAGTTATAGATGAAGTAATTGCTTGCGCTGGTAATGAAAGAAATAATGTTGAAAAGGTTTTTGTGTATTATTATCCGATTGTAGGGAGCTCTAATTACAGGTATTACGAAACAGAAAGTGCAGCTGTAAATCCAAATGATTTTTCTAATTATAAGTTAAAAGAACTGCCTTCTGAAGGAGTTTTTGGAGATAAACTTTCTTTTTTTACAAGAGAAACAACATACGAAGCTTGGGGAATAGTTACTTTTTTAACGGAAGGAAAAATTCATAAATCGAATCCTATTCGCTTAAAACAGCAAACCAAACCAACAATCTATACAGAAAATATTGTCATAGATACTTCACAAAATGGAACGCCAAAATTTCAATGGGAAGAAAGTTCTTACAGGGAAGATGCTATTTATTTTCAAGCTTTGGTAACGAATACAAACGAATTTATTTCAGGAACATATACGATAGAGAAATGTTTCCGTTATTATGATACGAGTAATGTGGTACTCGATATTAATTTAGGAACTCCTCCAACATTAAATACTACTGCTGAATATCAAATGAATATTTTAGGAGTTAGTGAAGATAATTGGGTAAATGTACATGCCCGACAAACATTTTAAGACTTTAATTAATGTTAAGACAATTTCTTTTTTTGTTCATCCTTTTTTGTGCGAATTTACAAGCACAACATAATGTAATACATGATTTAAAGATAAAAGGAGCAACTAAAACTAAACCGTCTTTTATCAAGAGTTTACTAAAAACAAAAGCAGGAAAACCGTTAGACTCTATTACATTAAAAGAAGATATTGTTACCTTAAAACGATTGCCATCAGTAGCGCATGCGTATTATCAAGTATTTCCTTCAGAAGACGAATCGTATAACGTATTTATACATATACAGGAGAACTTCACAATTCTTCCTGAATTAGGATTTTGGACAACGACCAATAATCGATTTGCTTATAAAGTAGGTGTATACGAGTATAATTTTTTAGGTAGAAATATAGCTCTTGGAGGATTTTATCAAAATAATGGCTACGATACTTATGCGATTAATGTAAGAGCGCCTAATTTATTTTCAAAACATTTCGGATTGGCATTAAGTCATCAAAATTGGAAAAGCGAAGAACCGTTATTTTTCGATAATCAATCTGCTAATTATTTGTATAATAATATTTCTACGGAATTATTAGGCTTGTATCAAATCGATTTTAATAACAGATTGACCTTTGGAATAAATTATTTTACAGAGAAATATCAGTATTTAAGAGGAGCAACAAGTCCTACAGTTCCTAGAAACTTAACAGTAGATAAATTGCTATATAAACTCTTGTATTCTTACGAAGATTTAGATTACTATTTTCATTACATAGAAGGATTTAAAAGTATTTTGTATTTACAGTATGTAACTTCTCAGAACGATTTTCAAGAGCAGTTTGTGATTGCATGGAACGATTTTTTCTATTATAGAAGAATAGGAGCAAAAGGTAACTGGGCTAATCGCTTGCGTATTGGTTTTGCTTCCAATAACGATTCTCCGTTTGCACCTTTTGCATTAGATAATAATATTAATTTAAGAGGTGTAGGAATTATTGTAGATAGAGGAACAGCAAGTATTGTATATAATACAGAATACCGTCATACATTTTATGATAAAAAATGGTTAACGATTCAAGGAAATGCATTTATAGATGCTGGAACTTGGCGACAACCTGGAGGAGAAATCAACGATTTTTGGAAGAATGAAAATATTCGTTTGTTCTCTGGAGTTGGATTACGCTTTATCAATAAGAAGATTTACAATGCAGTTTTACGAGTAGACTATGGTGTTAGTTTAAAAGACAATACAAGAGGTATTGTGTTTGGTATTGGACAATATTTTTAAACTAAAAAAGTAACAACGCTAGGTGTAGTGAGTAAAAAATTATTTGAAATTAATAACCTAACGTTGCTACAATAATATAAGGGTTCGGGAATTATTTCTTATTCATTTCTAAGTTAATCGTTAGCGTTACTTCTTCACCAATAGAACCGCCAGATCCACCTATATTAAAATCAGTTCTTTTTATAGTAGTAGCTAACTTTAAACCAGCTTTTGTTCCGTATTTATTTTTTACAACTCCATTAATTTTACCTTTTAAAACTACTGGTTTTGTAATTCCTTTAATAGTTAAGTCACCCGTAATTTCAATGTTTTTACCTTCAAGCTTTTTAAATGATTTTTGTTTGAATGTAATTGTAGGAAATTGTTTAGCATCAAAGAAATCATTAGCACGTAAATGTTTATCTCTTCCTTCATTCTTAGTATTGATACTTGCAGTTTCTATTGCTACTGTAAAAACAGGATTTTCAAAATTAGCTTCAGTAGTAGCATCAATTGTAAAAGCATCAAAAGAACCTGTTGTTTCTGAAATTATTAAATGAGAAACAGCAAAGTTTACTGAAGAATGAGAAACGTCTACCGACCATTTTTCTTGTGAAAATCCATTTATTGAAATTAAGATTAACAGCAAACTTGTAAATAATTTGAATGATTTAGTTTTCATGTTTATAATATTAGGATTAAGTTATTTTTAAAATCTTTTTGAAGCTCCAAACTCCATAGCTTCACCTTTTCCAAATCCATAGCTAATTCCAAATGTGACGAATCGTCCTCTTTGGCGATCGCTTTCTGCGTAAAAAGTAGGTACATCTGTTATACTTTGAAATCTTCTAGAAGCAAAGATGTCTCTAACACTTAAATTCAGAATTACTTTTCCTTTAATAATCTTTTTTCGAAGCCCAAGGTTAGCAAATAAGTTGTCTTTAATTAGATTTTGAGCTGTTTTGTATTGAGAGCGATAAATAGTTGTGACTTCAAGATCGAAACTAGCAGGAAGCTTAAATTTTGCAGTCGATTTAGTATCCCAACGCGTACCGTTAAAATCGAAATTATTATTAGCATCAAACTGTCCTTTTCTATTGAAAATATTATAGTTGAAATCACCATTTATAGAAAACCATTTTGCTAAGCCTACTTTATAATTAGCTTCGAAACCAGTTGTATTACTTGTTCCAAAGTTTTCTGGTCTTCTAGTAGTTACATTCGTAGTTTCATTGAAAAAACTTACATCTTCAATAACATCTGTAGTATAACGATGATACACACCTAGATTCAGATTTAATTTGCCGAGTTTATGTATAGAAGTAATTTCATAAGAATCTGTAAATTCAGGTTGTAAGTTTGGATTTCCTGTGAAAATGTTGAAATTATTTCGAATATTAAAGAACGGATTCAAATCCCATAATCTAGGACGATAAATTCGTTTAGAAAAGCCTGCTTGTAACGAAAACTTAGGTGTTATTTTATAAGAAGTATGAATACTTGGAAATAGATTGGTGTAATTCTGACTATTGTTCTCGTTTGTGTTTTGTAACACTGTTTCTAAATTGGTGTTTTCTAATCGAGTACCTAATTTTATACCCCATTTTTTACCTTCATAAGCACCAGTAACATAAGCTCCTAATACATTTTGGTTATAGTTGAATATGTTTGTTAATCCAGCATTGTTAATCCAAGCATTATTTATAAAATCGTTTACAGCATAATCGTTTGTTACATCATTTAAAACGTACTGACCTCCAGTTTCTATGGTATATTTTTCAGAAATTGGATGTGTATAATCTAGCTTAAAAGTATATTGAGCTTCTTTAAAATCTGTTCTGGTTTGTTGTCTGGAAGAGTTTAAAACACCACTAAGTACAGTATTATTAAATTCAGAAGATTGATCTTTTCCGAAGAAACTTCCTAAAGCACTAAATAGTAAGTTTTGTTCCTTATTGTTTTCAAAATCTTTTTTGTATTGTAATTCGTATTGAAACTTAGGATTGGTAGCTTCAGTAGTTTCTATTCTAGTATACGAACGATTTAATGTATTGTCTGTGTAGTTTTCAGAAAATAAAGATTCGGAATCTTCATTTTCAAATTCATATGCAAAGTTTCCAGATAAGGTAATTACATTGTTTTTATTAATATGGTAATCGGTACCTAAAACAACATTATAAAATTGTTCATTTTTATTTCCAGAACCTGTTGCTGTAATCTCTGTGGCATCTGCTTTGTTTCTACTTAAACTAGTAAACGTATTTGGGAATGTACGTTTTCCTACACCTAATTGACTAAAAATATTGAATTTCTCTGTGCGTTTGTTTAAGCTAAATCCAATGCTATGATTATTAGGAACTCCAGTATTTAAGGTAATAGAACCATTTACACCAGCCTTTTCGTTTTTTCTTAAAACAATATTGATAATTCCTGTAGTTCCTTCAGCTTCGTACTTTGCAGAAGGGTTAGTAATTACTTCGATTTTTTCAATTTGATCTGCAGTAATAGTACCTAACGCATTTCCTTCTTGACTTGCTATTACAGAAGGTTTTCCGTTGATTAATATTTGTGCTCCTTGTCCGCCACGTAAACTAATTTGTCCTTCAATATTTACATTTACAGAAGGAACATTGTTTAAAACTTCAATAGCACTAGCTCCAGTAGAACTTAAATCTTTACCAACATTAAAAACGCGTTTATCTAGTTTAAATTCTGTAGAAGATTTTTCTGCTCTTACAACTACTTCTTCTAATTGATTAGCTTCTTCTGATAAGAAGATTTGCCCAAGATTTATTTCGGTATTGGCGTTGTTAAAATCGGTTATTGTTTTAGAAGTGTATCCTATAAAGCTGACTTCTACGTAAAAATTCGTTGCTTTTGTTGTAAAGTTAAATACTCCAGTTTCATCTGTAGTAATTCCTGTAATAGGCTTTTTACTTGTGTTATCGGCAATAATAACTGTAGCGAATTCTATAGGAGTATTGGTATTCTTATCAATTACAACTCCTTTTATTGTTTTGTTTTTAGTTTGTGCCCCCGCAAAATGTCCTAAAAAAGATAAAGCAAGTACAAAAATCAATTGCTTGACGTTCATCTGATATTTTTTATTTAATGCAGACAAATCTGATAAGAAGTATGGTTTTATAAAAAAGAAATCTGTAAACAACCAAAGTTGTCCTTTTAACCACAAAATGGAGAGTTATAAATATACTTCTGTTGTTTGTAGTAGTATTCTTGTTGTTGAAAGGTGTAGTTCTGTTACTTTCAGATTTTGAATGGTTACGCATATAGAAAGTTCTATTTTTGTAGTATGAAACCATTATTCAATCGTATTAACTACAAAGAGTTAGCGTATCAAGTAGTTTTTTTAACGATACTTTTCTTTTTGTCTTCATTTAACAAACATACTCCAGAAATAAAATTACATTCTGTAGTGTTTTTCTTAACTTATGCTTTGTTATCGTTTAGTGTTAGTTATTATTTAACGCCTAAGTTTTTATACACGAAAAAGTATAAAGAGTTTGTTATAGGGTTAATAGTGGTGTTTTTATTGATGTATCTTTTAGAGGAATTGGTGCTAGAAAAAATCTTCTTTGATAACCATAGAGCGGAACATGTTAGTAATATTTTTTATACACTTTTAGATATTGGTCCTTTACTTATTATTATGGTAAGTTTTAAGTTAGCGTGGGATTCTATAAAAAAACAGCGTGAGTTAGACAACTTACAGTCTACCGTAAAAGAAAGTGAATTACAGTTTTTAAAATCACAAATCAATCCTCATTTCTTATTCAATAACTTAAACAACTTGTATTCATATGCAATAGAAAATTCTCCAAAAACACCTTCTATCATTTTAGAATTGTCTTCTGTATTGCGTTATATGTTGTACGATTGTAAAGAAGATTTTGTACCGGTTTCTAAAGAAGTATCACATTTAAAAGATTTTACAGCCTTAAACGAATTGCAGATAGAAAATAGAGGAGAAGTCGAGCTGATAACAAATATTGCTGCTAACGATTACAGTATCGCTCCTTTAATCTTAATTATGTTTGTAGAGAATGCTTTTAAACATAGCACAGCAAGCCAAAGCGAAAATATTCGTATTCGCATTCTATTAGATGTTTCTAGTAAAGGTGTACTTCATTTTGTGTGTGAAAATAGTTTTTTACCTAATGGAAATAATCAAAGTTTATCTGCTGGAATTGGGTTGCAAAATGTGAAGAAAAGATTAGATTTACTATATCCTAATAAGTATACGTTAAAGATTGAGGAAGAAGAACCAACGTATAAAGTAGATTTGACAATAAAGTTACATGCTCTAAAATAATCAAATTGAAAACTTGTATAATCATAGAAGATCAGCCACCAGCACAACGTATTTTACAAAAGTACATTGGCGATTATGGTGTGTTAACATTAAAAGGAACGTTTTCTAATGCAATAGATGCGATTACTTTTTTGCAACAAGAATCTGTTGATCTTATTTTCTTAGATATTCACTTACCAAAGATTTCTGGAATGGATTTTTTAAAGACAATGCAGCAATCTCCGCAAGTTATTTTAACAACAGCATTTTCAGAATATGCATTGGAAAGTTATGAATATAATGTTGTAGATTATTTATTAAAACCTTTTTCTTTTCAGCGTTTTATACAAGCAGTTACTAAATGTTTTTCGAAGTTAGGAACAGTTACAGAAACCCAGAATAGTATAGAGAAAAAACAACCTGAAACTTTTTTTATAAAGCAAGGTTACGATTATATAAAGGTAAAAGAAACGGCTATTTTATATATAAAATCAGATGCTGATTATTGTGAAATAGTAACTAAGGATAAGAAATATTTAAGTAGTGATACGTTAAAGAAATGGCTTCAAAAATTAGGAGAAGATTTTTGCCAGGTTCATAAATCGTACATTCTTAATTTTTCTCAGGTAGAAAAAGTATCTGGAAATAAAGCTTTTTTAAGTAATGGAGAAGATGTTCCTATAGGAAGAGCTTATAAAGAAAGTTTCTCTAGCAGGTATTTAAATGAATAAAGTTAGGAAGCATTTTTCTTTCCTAGTGGATATAATTCCTGATGTAAAAAATCATTAGGAAATTGTTCATCTCCTTCAAAACCAATTTCTATATCACGTCCAGAATGTGGAATATAATTCGTTTTAAATAGATAATCCCAAATACTAAGTGTAATTCCAAAATTCACACCATTTCTACGTTCTTCAGGAAGCTCTTTTGCATGATGCCAAATGTGCATTTTTGGATTGTTTAAAATGTATTTTAAATAGCCATAATCCCAATTAATATTAGCATGATTTAAGTGTCCGATAACAATGTTGAAAAAATGAACTATAGCAACATCTTGAGCTGTAAATCCGCCCATAATAGCTAGCGGAATATACTTCATTGATTTGTACACTACAGGCTCCATCCAATGATATCGTAAATGAGCTGCAAAGCCCATTTCTTTTACAGAATGATGTACTTTATGGAAGTTCCATAAAAACTCATATTTGTGCAATAAGGTATGGGTGTACCACTGAACAAAATCGATAACAATAAAAAAGATGGCAATGCGTAACCAATACGGAAAGGTATTGATATCAAATAATTGAAAGTTTGTAATAGACAAACCAAAGATGCCTAAAACACTATTAAAAGCTTCTGCGGTAGTGTTGGATAAAGCAATGAGAACAATTAAATTCAATAGAAAAAAATTGAAGAACATATAAAAGGTATCCAACCAAAAGTCCTTTCTAAAAATCGATTGATTTTTACGCCAAGGAAATGCTATTTCTAAGCCCCAAACCACAAGAGAGATAATGATTAAACCATAAAAATAATTCTCCCAGTTGAGTTCAAATAAAACCGATTGCTTTAAATAATTCCAATAATCGGAATAAGATTTAGAAATGATTTCCCAGTATTTATTCATGTTATAAAAATACGACTAAAAGTGTATTTGTTATTGTCGGTTTTTGTAGAGGTTATTTACATTTAACTACAAATAAACTTAGTGAACTAAAATGAGGAATCAGTTTGCTTTTTTAGCTTCTACTTTTTGAATTTGCTTAATATTATACTTTTCTAAGGCAGTTAAAAACGATGTAACATTTTTATGTTGTGCATTGTACCATTGTATCTTCTTAAAATAGGTATCCATTTTACCATTAGGCTTAAAAATATATCCATAACGAGCAAAGATTTCATTACGCATAATTTGTAATTGACTTTTAGATAATTTGTTGAGTTCTTCAATGGTTAGACGTTTTGAAGAAGCTTGTGGGTATGTTCCTCTAAAAGAACGAGGAGATATAGGTAACTTGTAACCTATTTCATAAGTACCATCGATTACCCAAGAATTCCAAGGAATTTCAATTTTTAAACCTTTAGATGTTTCACTACCTTCTTTATAGGTAACAAACTGCCCAGAAGTTTGATCTGAAGTAAACTTCCCTTCTGAGTTGATTTTTATGTTGGTTAAATTGCTGTACTTCCATTTCCATTCTTCTGTACCTTCTTCCCAATAACCTTGCATTACTTGTCCAATAATTAAAGAATCTACCATAAACAATCGTAAATCAGATTCAAATTCACTATCCCCAAATTTATAAAAGCCTTCATAAGCTGTTAGACTTTTAGATTCCCATGGTTTAATTTGATCTTCTGAAATATCTTCAGGAATAATGTTTTGCGTAAAAAGAGAAGAGGTTATAGAGAAAAATAGTAAAAATGTAATGTGTTTCATTTGATTAACTATAAAAAAATACTCTTGTTAATATGTCATTTTTTCTCTATTCCAAAATACATAAGAAAAGAGTCCAATACCAATAAATCCCATTGCTATTATACCAAACTTTACCCCTAAAATAGGGTTGTCATAGAATGTGTCATTAAACAAAGCAAAAGCCAAAGTCATAAGCTTAGTTGGTAAAAAAGCTAAACTTACTATAGTAGCTAAATATTTAGGGTTGGTGTATTTTGTTAAAATAGAGTTGACTATAGGTGCTATTAGTATTTCAGAAACAGTTAAAAAGAATAAAGAAATTATAAAAATAATTGCGTGTTGTTCAGTTGGAAGCTCAGGAATAAAAAATAATATATTTAATGATATAGTACCAAAAATAAAACCGAGCATAAGTTTAAAAAATTGAGAACTATAAAAGTAACTCCATAGAATTGTTGCTATTAAACTAATTGGTAAGGCATAAAAAGCATTAATGGATTGCCATTTGTTTTTTAAAAAATCAAAAGATGAAATCTCATCAAATTGTTGTTGTAACCCCAAAATTCGAATATTAGCGATTTGGTAAATATTCCAAAAAAGTGCTATAACAATAAAAGTAATACTAATGTTTATAATTTTTTTGTTTATTGATAGCTTATTGTTTTTAATTTCAGATGCTATTTCTTTTTTTAAAATTACAAAGGGAATTATTGAGATTAATGTTACTATACCAGTTATAATAAATCCAATATTATAGCCATAATATTCTCCTATATATCCTAGTAACATAATACCTAAGAATGCACCTAAATTTATAGCCAAATAGAATAATGTAAAGCCTGAATCTAAAAGCTTTATTTTGTTTAAATATAATTTACCAAAGCTAGAAATAATGTTAGGAGTGAAAAGACCACTACCAGTTACAGTTAAAAATAAACCAATATAGAGTCCTGTCATTGAAGGAATACATAAACTAAAAGCACCTATTGCCTGAGTAATGGTTCCAATAATGATTGATCTTTTATTACCAATGACCAAATCGCCTAATAATGCTCCAATAATTTTAGAAAATATAAGTGCAGTAATAATCCAACCATATATTTTAAAAGCTTCGTTATTGTCCATTTTAAGAGTTCCGTCAATCATATAAAGAACAACCAATGCACGAAGTCCATAATATGAAGCTTTTTGAAACATTGCTGATATACTATAATAAAAAGCTTCTTTGCTGTGTTTTTGATTTTTAATCTTTTCCATTTAGAATTAAGTATTAGCAGTTTTTATAATGTAAATTTAATTAAAATCTTTCTTTTCACATATAACCCCAAAAACCACATTGTATAATGTAGTTTTTGGTAACGATAATTACTATGTAATACTAAAAGTAGTACTACTTAAAATAGAATTTTGTCCGTTATGCTGAGGTCGTAATCTGATCCTTTAAGTCGATAATCTCTTGTAGTTTTACCATTTCTTTTTTGATTCCTTTACGTATTACGATAAAAAGAATAATTCCAATAACAACATAAGAAACATCAATAAGTACTATTCTCCAAAATGGCATGTGTTTGCTAAACTCAGGAGTAATTAAATAAAAACCAATAGTATATAATATTACTACAATTGGAGCCACAATTTGATGGATCGTTTTTCTGAATTTATGGAAGATCAATAAGTTTTCTGTAGCAGTTAAGGTACTATCTGATTTATTAACGCGCTTTGCTTTGTAAATACTAAAGATTTCAATAATGATTCTAAAAATTAAACCAGTAATCATTAACCCTGCACCAATTCTACTTAATGATTCTTGTACAGGAGCTACATAATAGAAGAATAGCGAAATTACAATTAATGTAATAGACAAAGTGCTAATGGTTCCGTAATAGAAAAAGTAATTTTCTCGTTCCTTTTGTTGTATCTTTTTATGAAGATCGTTTAAACTGCTAGCAGAAAACGCAATGTGCTGTTGATTGTTTTTCCACTGTTGTTGTAGTGATGAAAATTCGTTATTCATGTTAACTGTTTTTTAAAATTTTTTCAAGACGTTTTTTAATTCTGTGAATTTTAACTCTAAGGTTGGTAGGTTTAATACCAATAACTTCTGCAATGCTATCGTAATCCTGATTTTCCAAAACCATCATAATAATTAAACGATCTAATTTTTCTAACTTTCCAATGGCTTCGTACAAATTTTGGATGTTTTCATTAGTTGTTTCCGCCGCTTCGTTGGTTTCACTTTCTAAGGCTGTTGCTGAAACTTTGGTAACTTTACTATCCTTTTTTACGTATTGCAAACAGGTATTTACGGTAATTCTATAAATCCAAGTTTTATAAGAAGCATCTGCTCTAAACTTTGCTAAGTTCTTCCACACACTTATAAAAACTTCTTGCGCTAAATCGTTGGCAGTATCTTTATCACCTTTTACAAATCCCAAGCACATTTGTAAAACCATAGGGTGGTATTGGCGATAAATTGTCTCGAAATTTTGGTTCTTATTTTGTTTCATTGATTAAAAAATCGTTTACAGATGTATAAAACCATTCTGGTTGATCAAACATAACAAAGTGCTTGCTTTTAGAAGCCATTTTTAGTGTTTTGTTAGCTAAGTTGGCATATTGCTTCTGATAGTTTTTTTCTGCTACAACTACATCTGGAAAAGAGGCTCCTAAAATTAATACTTCACAGTTTACATCTTTTAAAGCTTCTCTTAAGTCTAACTTTAATAAATCCGTGTATCCAAATACCCATGTTTTACGATCTGCTTTAGTAATCCAATTAGTTAACGTTTCTTTCTTACTCTCGTCGTAGGTCATATTAGCAGCCATCATTTTTGCCATGTTGTTAAACTGATTTGCATCCATGTTTAGCATTTGATTGTTATACGGACTTTCATATTGTAATGTTTCTGCAGGAACATTAGGCATCATTACTTCTCGCATACAAGGTAAGGCATCTACAATAATAATTTTCGAAATTTTGTTAGGTAAAGCAGCTGCAATATCTACGGCTAAATTTCCCCCCATACTATGCCCAATTATCACTACATCAGACATATTTTGATCTTTTACATACGATATAATATCATTTTTAATTGTAGCATACCAAGGCATTTTAATAGGAGCATTTCCGTTAAACCCAGCATATGAAAAAAGATATGATTTTCTATCTAAGTTTATATTTTCAACAGTTTCTTTCCAGATACTACCTGGCGTTGCGAATCCTGGAAGATATAATACAGGTTTTCCTTTTCCAATTGTTTCTACTAGAAAAGAAGTAGGAGTTACTTCAGAAATGTTTTTAGTAAATCCGAAGCTGTTAATTGAGCTTATTAAAAAAGCTACTAAAAAGATGGTTTTAATTGACTTGTACATTCTATATTTTTTTAAGGTTATTTTACCCTTTGATTATAAAAGGTTTTAATTGTTACACCCTAGCCAATTTTTTTTTTGATTTTTTTGAAGTTGTTAGATAAGAAGGAAAGAAAACTTAATAATCTGTTTTTTTAAAGAAAGATTACTTCGTCGTTCCTTCGAGTAACCTCAGGAAACGCTCGTAATGACGTTTAATAGTATGTTATTGTAAGCCAATGAAGCATGGCGATCCTTGTTAAAAAAATAATGCCTTCCTGAAATAAATATCAAGAAGGCATTGTATGACAACATAAAAATAAAAAAACGATCTACTAGCAAATCAAAAATCAAATCTATAATTCATTTTGAAAGCAATACCCCAATTTTTTCGAGTAATGTCTTGATTGTAATTGTCTGAAATAACTAGATAGATATATGATAAAGGTTTGTACTCCCATTGTAAACGACTATTAATATTAAAATTATCAAACTGTGTGTTGTATTGTATATACGTTGTCCAGTTTAAACGATTCGAGAAAAATATTTCGCCTGTAAAACGAGCTAAATGAAAGGTAGCTTTTCCTAATTCATTTAAATCAATGCCATTACGTTCATATCTAATTTGCAAACGCGCTAAAGGAGTGAGTCGATATTGCGTATTGATACGAATACGATTTTTATGACCATTATAATAGCTACCATAGCTTATATCTCCACCATATTGAAATTGTTTGTTATCGGCAGAATCATATCCCATTCCAAAATCTAAATATTGATACAAATTCGGAAGAATAGGATTGCCATTATTTAAAGGATCAAACGCATATTTTAGCTGTACGTATTCATAACGCAAACCACCATACACAGAAGATTGATTTTTAAAAACCAAGTCATTATTTAACACTGTAGTTGCTTGCGTTATGGTTCCTAAGTCATCCCAATAGCTTTGATTAGACATATTGAAATATCGATGTCTATCAAAAGTTGTAGA
This sequence comes from Tenacibaculum amylolyticum, assembly GCF_964511145.1. NCBI lineage: Bacteria > Pseudomonadati > Bacteroidota > Flavobacteriia > Flavobacteriales > Flavobacteriaceae > Tenacibaculum > Tenacibaculum amylolyticum. The sequence continues at coordinate 32,447 of NZ_CAZEFZ010000021.1, read as the reverse complement.
GTTTTTATAAAATTTAGTTAAGCTAATGCGACTGCTAGCTTGCGTGTAACCTTCTCTAATAGTCGTTCCAGTCAATGCATCAAAATTGTATAAACGAGGTGTAAAACCTACATCTGTAATATAATTTGTACCAATTTTTCTAACTCCAAGGTGTCCAGACGCGTTAATATTATTGTACCAAATTCCTAGATTATAAAATTTATTATCTCCAGAAATATTATTGGTAGCACTTCCAGCAATATTGGCAAGTCCCGTCCATTTATTGTTTTTTGACTGATAATTAATGTTAACTCCAGCAACTCTGTTATAGTCATTCAAAAAAGAAAAACCATCCGTTTCTTGTCTGTTAATTAGAAATCCTGTGGCTGTAAAAGCGTTCGATAATTGCTGTTGTATAACTAAAGCTCCATAATTTTGAGAAGGAGAATTATCTTCAGATTTTGTAGCTACATTTAAAACACCAAGTCGTGTTTTTTTACTAATATTTCCAGAGAGTTTTAATCCGAAAGAAATTTCACTATTTGCCCCAATACGTCTTGAATAAAAAGGATTTACACCGCGAACTCCTAAACCAGTAAACAAATCACTATTTTCTAAAAAGAAATTACGTCGTTCAGGAAAAAATACTGAAAACCTACTTAAGTTTGTTACTTGCTGATCTACATCTATTTGAGAAAAATCAGGGTTAATAGTTGCATCTAATTTTAAAGAAGAGCTTACATTAAACTGTACATCTACACTTGGTTTTAGCGTTGTATCATCGGTATTATTCGTTACATCTTTCGCATAGTTCATCGTAACTGCTGGGGTTACAGCAAATCGAGAAGTTTTATTTTCAGATAAGTTTTCTACTTGAAAAGTTTTTGCAAAACGTAAATCAAACAATTGGTAGTTACGATCTATAGCAGTATTTGTAGTCCATTCGTTTAATTTAATATTTCTCGTATGAAACATTACGCCCCATTCTGGGCTATCTACTTTATATCCTAGGGCTTTTAAAGGAATTTCTATTTCATATATTTTCTGATTACCTTTTGTAGAAGTTTTGGCATTCCAAATAGTATTCCAACTAGTATTTACTCTAAATCCATCACGATTTCTAGCTACTAAAGCATCTATTAAAGCTCCCCCCATATTTACAATAAAGAAAAAACCAGATTGTTGTTGTTTGTATGTGTCTATAATGATTGCAAAAGAATCACTTTCTGCACCAGAAACACCAATATGATCTCGTTTTAAGGAACCTATTTGTACGGTAGGATTAACATCTGTATATACAGCACTTATGTATAATTTTTCTCCGTTATGAAACATTTTTACTACTGTAGTATTAGGGGCTAAACTTCCGTTGTTAGGAATGTAATTTTTAAAATCCTTTTCAGGAATAAGTGTTTCCCAAATAGACTCGTTAAGTTCTCCATCTAAATCAATAGAAGTATTACTATAAACAATGCGTTGTGCTTGTACTTGCAATAGCGTTATGCACATAACAATTAGCATTAGAATGTTTTTCATGTACTAAGTTTAAAAAGTTAAGCAAAGTGTTTGTGTACAAATACACACTTGATTCACAAAACTATTTTAGAAGTAACCGTTTATTTTAAAAAGTAGACGAACACCTTATTTTGATGTTTAGAAAGTATAGTTTTAAAGAAACAAGACTTTGTCTACAATACAATTGTTTTTAGCGACCAAACAGCGGTTTTAGGCTACTTTTTTAAGGTGAGCTTATTAAAATTGTATTTTAGTGCGCGCATGAATCGTTTTAAAAAAGCATTACTATTTTTTAAAGTACCCTTACAGCATTTGTTGTTTTGGATAGGAGTATATACTTATTTTATAAGTACGAATTACGATAGTGGCTATATAGAAGCTCTAGAACATTATGCGATTTATGTATTTAGCCAAATTGTAGTAGCGTACACAATGTTGTATTTTTTAATCCCTCGTTTTTTAACTCCTAAAAAGCATTTTAAATTCAGCATTGGTTTATTCATACTAATGACTTGTGTATTTATTGTTTTTGTAGTTTATCATCAGTACTACTATATACCAAAATATTTAGAACCTCATGAAAAAATAACTTACAAAGCAGCAGAAGGTTTTTGGAGAAAGGCATTGAGTTTTCGTGCTTTTTTAGGAAAGTCAATTCTAATTTTAACACCTACTATTTTACTGGTAATAGCCAAGTTTTACAAAGAGAAACAAAGTTATTTAGAACTTAACGAACAGAAAAAATCTGCAGAGTTATCCGTGTTAAAACACCAATTAAATCCTCACTTTTTATTTAACACGCTAAATAATTTATACGCATTAACACTTCATAAATCAGATGAAGCTCCAGAAGTAATTGCCAAACTTTCTGAAATGCTAGATTACATGTTGTACGGTTGTAACGAACAGTATGTGCCGTTGCAAAAAGAAATAGAATTAATAGAGAATTATTTGGCTTTGGAAAAAGTTCGATACGATGATAGAGTAACAATAAATTTTGAGAAAAAAGGAACTACAGAGGTTCGAATTGCGCCTTTAATTCTACTTACTTTTATAGAAAATGCTTTTAAACATGGCGTGTCTCATGCTTTGCAAAAAGCTACAATAACAATTCGTATTGCTGTGCAAGGAACTCATATTTTGTTTGATATTAGCAATTCCATCGCGAGAAATATTGCTGAAGAAACTAAAGAAAGAATTGGGTTAACAAATGTGAAAAAACAGCTGGAATTATTGTATTCAGATAGTTATTCTTTAACGATTAAAGAAGCAGAAAATTGGTTTTATGTACATTTAAAACTACCAACAAAATGAGGTATAAATGCGTAATAGTAGATGATGAAAAATTGGCTAGAGGACTTATACAAACACATTTGTCTCAGCTAGATGATTTTGAATTGGTAGCGTCCTGCGGAAGTGCTATTGAGGCAAGTAAAATATTACAAGAGGAAACGGTAGATTTATTGTTTTTAGATATTGAAATGCCTGTGTTAAAAGGAACGGATTTTTTTAAAAATTTAGTATACAAGCCCAAGGTTATTTTTACTACAGCTTATAGAGATTATGCCGTAGAAGGTTTTGAATTAAATGCTGTAGATTATATTGTAAAGCCTATTACGTTTCAGCGTTTTTTTAATGCTATAGAAAAGTTTAGAACATTGCAAAGAAACAGCAAGACAGTTTCTGTTACTGAGGCTATAACAACTCAAAAAGATGCATTTATCTATATACGAAAAGAGCGAAAGCAAGTAAAAGTATATTTAGATGCTATTTTATATGTAGAAAGTTTAAAAGACTATATTAAAATACATTTAGGAGCAGAAAACCATGTTACGAAATCGAGTATTTCTGCTTTTGAAGAAAAGCTAGATAACCGATTTATCCGAATACATCGTTCTTATATTATTAATAAAGATAAAATTACTGCGTATACCAAAAATGATGTTGAAATTGGCACTATTGAAATTCCTATTGGAGACAATTACCGAAATAATTTGATGAAGTTATTGCCTTAATCTATCTCAAATAGAGAGATTACTTCGTCGTTCCTTCGAGTAACCTCAAGAAACGCTCGTAATGACGTTTAATTATGGTCATTGTGAACGAAATAGAATGAAGTGTGGCAATCTGTTTTTTCTTTCTTTTTTCTTTGTATGATAGAACCCTGAGTTATATCGAAGGGTACTTTTAGAATATGCTTCTTTTTTCGTCATTGCGAGCGAAATAAAATGGAGCGCGGCAATCTGTTTTTAGTTCTCGATACAATTTTACTCCGTTATCACTTTGTAAAACCACTACCATTGACGGCTTTTATAAGGGTCTGTTTTAAAGATAGTTAGGGTTGTGTAAAAATAGTAGTTTCCCTCTTTCTTTTCCTTGATGAAAAGAAACAAAAATCAAGACTTCGAATAAAAATTTGAGAAAATACTACGGAACCTTCCTCTGATAAAAAGAACTCGCTCACGCTCAAACAGCTTTTTATCTTACAGCCAACGCTACTTCCTTGATTTTTTAAATTTTGATTCAGAGGTCGCTTTTTTTAAGAGTGCTATCATTTTAACCATCTCTTAAACGAATTAGTCGATCTTTACAGTAATGACGTTTCATGATATGTCATTGCGAGCGAAATGCAATGGAGCGCGGCAATCTGTTTATAATAACCTACAGTAAAAATTTTGTTCAGCGTGGTTCGCTGATGGTTTCCACAGTAAAAGTTTTGTTCAGCGTGGTTCGTTGATGGTTTCTACAGTAAAAGTTTTGTTCAGCGCGGTTCGCTGATGGTTTCTACGGTAAAAATTTTGTTGTACGGAGTTCGCTGATAAATTCTACAACCAATAGTTACTTATTTTTTATATCTTAAACCCTCGAAAAACTTATATCGAATAGTCCCCCTATTCCTTTTGTTTTTATTTTGAGGTGCTTACTGTTAACAATAATAGTAATGCTGAGTAATTTGATATCTTTAAAAATAAATAATAGGTTGTATTAATGAATATGAAAAACGAAAATAAACAAGAAATTAGTAATGGAATTGGTATAGCAGCGGAGAAAGCTCTTGAATTTTTAGAAAAAATAATAGGTGGTCCAATAATAGAAGGAACAGGAATTCTAACTGATAAAATTCAATATATTAGATTTAAAAATAAGGTTGATAGGACTATAAAAGCTATAGAGTTTCTAAAATCAAAAGGAGTAACAATGCCTAAAAAAATTCCTATAAAAGACCTTAGTACTCTTTTAGAATATTCTTCTTACGAAGATAATGAAACAATGCAAGATTGTTGGTCTAATCTTTTAGCTAATACACTAGATCCTGAAAATATTTTTGATACTTGTTATATTTTTAGTCAAGTATTAAATCAGTTATCCATATCAGAAGTTGTAATTTTAAATTATATGTTTATAAATTCTTTTCAAAAATCTAGTGAGGATAGACCTTATTTTGAAAAAAAGGAGTTAGTTAGAAAGTCCGAATCAAGATTAGAAATGGGAGTATTAATAATTGATAATTTGTTAAGGTTAAGATTAATTGAAGAAGAACCTCCTAGATTAATAGAAAGAGTGAGAGAGAATTCAGATAACTTTGATAATAAAATAATAACCACAGAATTGGTACTAGCCGATTGTTATCGATTATCAAGTTTTGGTGTGCAATTAATGAAGCAAATCATAAATTAAGTTATTGTTTTGTAGTCTAGAGAAAATTATAGCGCATTATTATAAATTTATATCTAATTAAAATGAAATAATCTTTAAAATTAGATTTTAAAGATAGGACAACTGTTGAGAAAAAAGGAATTATAGATTTAGTTGTTAATATTTATAATAAAGAAGGGAGGACTAAACTTTAATCCGTCATTGTGAAATAAAAAAAGCGAAGCCATCTTTTTAGAATAGAAAGATGGCTTCGCTTTGTACAAGTTATACCCTTCGATGAAGAGATTGCTTCAGTTGTTGACTTCGACGTAGCTCAGTCTCCAACTTTACAATGATGTAAAAATTTAAAACTGATACTTCAATCCTAACTGTGCTTTCCAACGAGAATTGATAGGATCCAATACCCAAGGTGTTGCACTTTCATCTATGGTAAACTGATACACCGGTTGGTTGTTTTGTACGCCTTTAAACTCCAGTAAATTAAAGTTAGAGTTCGCTACATTAGGTACAAATACCAAACGCCCCCAGTTTTTATTTAATAAGTTTAAGACATTAAAAATATCTAAACTCACTTGTAAATTGTCTCCATTAGCAAACGGAATATCGTATAAAAGCTTTGCGTCTATTTGATGATTCCAAGGCGTTCTTCCGCCATTTCTTTCTGCATAACCACCGCGATTTTCACGTAAATAATCGTTGTTTTCTATAAAACGATCCAAACGATTCCATTGTTCTTGTGCAGAAACTAATACCGCTCCGTTGGTATCGGTAATATCTTGTAACTGAATTTCACTTTGATTGGCTGGAATGTACACCAAATCGTTTCGAGACGAACCATCTCTGTTTACATCGCCTTGATACACGACAGAATATGGACTTCCTGAAGTTCCGGTATACAATGCCGAAAGTTGTAATTGATGGTTGTTTTTAAAGTTGATTTGATAACTGTTAGATGATACAATTTTGTGACGTAAATCGAAATTAGAAAATGCCAATGCAGGATCGTTTGAATTGATCGCTTGATTCCATTCAAAATTAGCAGCAGAGGAGTTTCGTACCGTACTAGAAACATCTTTACTTCGTCCATAAGTATAACCTACAAAACCAGCATAATTATCGGTTTGTTTAGAAAGACTTAAGTTGATATTATAACGATATCCTTTGTTGGTATTGGTTAATAAAAACACATTCGTAAAATCATCGTTTACACGTGTTCCGTTGTAAAATAAACGATTGTCTGCTCCTGAGTAAGAACCAAATTCTAAACGTCTGTTAATCGATTGGAAAAAGATTCCTTTCAACACATCGGTATAGGTTGCTTCCGCAGAAAATTGGAATCTGTGTGGTAATTTGGCATCAAAACGAATGCGACTTTTCCATTCTCTTGGCAACTCAAAATCATTGTCAATTAAATTGATTTCTGTTAAGCCTGGTTGTTGCGAAGCTAAATCGCCTAAGTTTTCTACTAAAGGAACGGTGTTTCCGTTTGGACGAATATCAATATTAAAATAATCGGTTCCAGAGATATATTCTGCATAAGCAAACCATAAATATGGAATTCTACCGGTAAATAATCCAGTTCCTCCACTCAGTTTATAGTTCTTGTCTTCGTCTAAAAAATATTCAAAATTGAATCTTGGATTGATGTGCGGTGCAGTATCAATAGTATTATCAAAACCGCTAAACTCGGGTGTGTTTTTTACCAACGGACTGATTGGTAAATTGTCTAATAACAATTGGTTGTCTAAACGAACTCCTAAACTAACAGAAAGTCGATCATTCAAACGGATTTTATCTTGTACGTAAAAAGCTGAGGTTAAAATATCAATGGTGGCAGAAGGGCGGCTATTTACAAAATCAAACGTATTGTTGCTTACATGATATACTCCACGAATACGAGACGGAAGATCGTTTAAGAAATCGTCTACAGATCTGTAGGCCCAACGTCCATTCCAAGCAGTTAAGAATCCATAATCAATATCGTTGTATTGAAATAATAAACCTCCTGTAATGGTATGATTGTTTTTATAATAGGTAAGCTTATCACTTAGCTGAAATGTGTTGAGGTTGGTATTGTAAATAGAAGCTTCTCTATATGTTCCTGCAAAAATACGATTCGATCCATCGTTAATTTCTATATGAGGAAAAATACGTCCGTCATAACTTCTATCTTCTTTTACTTTGTTGTATCCTAAGGTTAAAATGTTCGAAGTACTTTCAGATAACGTAGAGTTTAACTCCAACGTAGTACTGTTTAAAATGCTATTATGACGATATCCTTGGTTTCCAAAGTTAAATACCGCTTGATTCCATTCTAAATTGTCTGCAAAACTCTTAACAAAGTTATTTCTTAAGGTTAATTTATGGTTGTTTGAAAGGTTGTAATCTAAACGCGCGAATAACTTGGTAGAAGCGGTTTTAATATCGCTACTTTCATAAGCTCCCGGATCGTAATTATAATCGTTAATTAATTTATCGGCAATCGCAATTACGGTTTGTTGATCGATGTTAGAAGCTGCAGTTCCTGGTGCTCCAATTAACGGGATTTTACTCAATGCTTGTTCTACATTTACGTAGTAAAACAACTTGTCTTTCTGAATAGCGCCACCAATTTCTCCTCCAAATTGCACATCGTAAAAATCATTAATAGTTTGTTGAATTCCATCAGCATAAGAACCTACTAACCATTGATTATTTCCATAACCATATACACTTTTCTTTGTCGTATTGGTACCATTTTTAGTCACCACGTTAATGTTTGCTCCTGTAAAGTTTCCAATACTTACATCGAAAGGTGATGTTTTTACAGATAACTGTTTAATAGCTCCAAAACTAATAGGCTGACTACGAGATAAACTTCCTGGTGTTCCGTTGGCAGAAGAACCAGCAGCTCCACTAGCAGGTTCCTGAAATCCAACTACATCATTACTCGCAATCCCATCAATATTAAAGTTATTAAAACGATTACTTGCACCTCCAAAAGAGTTTAAGTTGGCTTCCGATAAATTACGTGTTAAATCCTGAACACTTCTGGTAATGGTAGGTGTTTTTAATAGCTGTTTGGTACTAATTACAGAAGGATTAATTCTGTTAGAAGTAGCAGAAATCACGACTTCTTCTAAATTCGTACTTTCTTCTTTTAAACTAATATCTACCGTACTGGTTTTTCCTAATTGTATGATAACACCCGTTTTTGTATAGGTTTGAAACCCAATAAAACGAACTGTTACTTTATAAGAATTCCCTGGTGGAATATTCGGAATTACATACAAACCTGATTCTTGTGAGGTGGTTCCGTAAGCAAAATTAGTTTCAGTATCGGTAATAGTAACGGTTGCATAAGGAACTGGATTTCCTTCAGGATCGATAATTTTTCCTTCTAAGTTACCCGTAGTTTCTTGTGCGTAAATAGCAAAAGTAGTTAAGAGAAAAGCTATTAAAAATTTGATTTTCATCTGTATTAATATGAATTTAATTTATTTAGATTAAGCGTATATATACGTCACTTTTAGTGCTGTGAATACTAAGAGTGGCGTGTTTTCTATTGAAAATAGTTTCGTGTTATAGTATAGTGGGAGAACCTTTGTTGTAAAGGAGTTTTGTATAAATGAAACGTGGTTTCGTAGCATTAATAAAAACACTTACAATTGTTTGTTGTAACAAAGCAAGGATGATTTGCCTAAAAGCATGTGTTTTGTACTTGAATTGTTGTACAAAGTGATACAAGTCTTGCTTTGCATCAATATCTTTTAGTGTTGTTAAAAGATGAATTGAGTTGGTAGCTTCTTTAACTAAGTAGTTTTGTAAGGCTTGTCTTACGCTAGTTGTTTGCCATGGAAGGGCTGCAAAAGATTCCTTTTCAAATTGATGTTTGGAAATTCCGATTAAATAAACTCCACCATCTATAGAAGGTCCTAATGTATTTTGTTGTTTTTGAAAGTTTTGATGCGCTGTTAGTAATTGTTTCGATTGTAAATCTGGACTATCATTTCCAATAGTAATGATGTTTTTATAACCTTTACTAAAAACATCGGCAATTGCATTTGCAAATCGTTCTCCAAAAGTAGTTCCTATTTGTAAATCATCTGTGTACACAACAAGATCGAGTCCAGTTTTTTCAGCTTTACGAATGGTTTGTTGCGTCAAATGTTCAAATAGCGATTCGCCATTAAGAATATTCTTATAGGTTACCTCTTTGCTAGCAGCATTGGTAAATAATAAGATGGCAGTATCTGTCTTTCTTTTGAACATGTATACAAAATAGGTTGTTAAAAGGTCGACATAAATACGGAGACATTACAGGTTTTTTAAAAAAATGTTAGTTGAATGTTAATTGGAGGTAAATTTTATGATGTTATTGTTTTAAAGAAAGTTCTTAAGTAAGAAAAATGTGACTAATTCCTCTTTCTTTTCATTGATGAAAAGAAATCGACTTTAGGAGATTCATGAACACTTAAACAAATCAAAAAGCCGTGAACTAAACAAAAATCAAGACTTCGAATTAAAATTCAAGAAAATACTACGGAGCCTTCCGCTGATAAAAAGAACTTGCTATCGCTCAAACAGCTTTTTATCTTTCTGCCAACACGGCTTCATTGATTTTCAAAATTTTAATTCGGAGGTCACTTTTTTTAAAGGATGGTATCATTTTAAACATCTCTTAAACGAACTAGAGTTAAATACGTCGATTTCCTACGCTAGATAATAAAACTAATCAAAAACCTCGAACTGACATTTTTAATGAGATTCAACTTAATAGATAATAACTGATACCAAGGGACTTCAGTCCCTTGTAAATTTACAGTACTATGTAGTTAAGTATGTGTTATTTGTTTTTCTGCCAGATAAGGTAAAGGAATAGCTAAGAATTAAAAGTAACATTAGTAGTAAATATTTCATCTGTTTTCCCATTCTTTTTTTAAGATTCCGTAGCTCACAGAATCAAAATATTTTCCGTTTACAATTCTTGCATTTCTATATCGAGCTTCTTCTCGTAAGCCTATTTTTTTTGCTAGTTGTATCATACCTTGATTCCCAGACCAAGTGGTTAAACCAATTCTCACAAGTGCTGGTTTTTCTTTAAAAACTTCATCTATCCATAATTCTAAAGCAATGGCGCCAATTCCTTTTCCCCAGAATTGATCGTTAAAAATAACAATTCCAACCTCTAACCAATTGGTTTCTTGAGATCGCCAATACCAGCTTACTTCTCCTATAAGTTCATTGGTCTCATTAGAAATAATTCTTACATTATCTAATACAGATTTCTCTTGTAACAAGTCATCTCTAATTGTTTGAATTTGTTTTTTGATTTCAGTACTATTTTTCTTTTTGAAATATGGGCCGTTTAGCTCATGATATTTATGTGTAGGAAGTTTCCAGTACTCATAAGCTTCTAAATCGTCTAGTGTAAGTTTTCTTAATTGTATCATAGCGAGTTAGGGTATGATCTTATAATTTTTTGACAAGATAGTAAATCAAATCATTTCAATTCACTTACATACATAACCTAAAAAATAACCCCTTTTGAAATTCAAAAGGGGCATTAATATTTTAAAAAGTATGTAATAATCTTTTTAGACTATTATTTACTTCTAACAACATCCACCACCATCGTAATGGAATGTAGATTCTGAGAAATAAATATCATTCCTACCTAAATCTTGTAATGCAGCAGCAGTTTTATCGCATACAGCTAATGGTTGATTCTGTAATAAAGTATGTCCTTTACCATCATCAAAATATTCTTCTTCACCAAAGTAAATAGCAGCTTTTCCTGTAAATACACAAGGTCCGTCTTCTGGCATTGGATCTTTAATAGCAGCAACTTCAATAGACTCTATATAAATTAATTCGTCTGTTGGATAATTTACTGGATCTAATATTCTATAAGGCTTTCTAGCTCTAATTTCAATGGTTCCGAAACCAGCATCTGTTAGCATTTTAACATATTCTGCAATTGGTAAACTTCCACTTAAACACAAAGCACGTAAACGTTCGTCGTTACGCAACGTTTCGTTCATTGGTTGCTCGCAAGTAGGATCGCTCATAACTAAACGTCCGTGTGGCTTTAATACACGATACATTTCTGCAATAGCTTTCTTTAAATCTTCTGCTTTAAAAATGTTGAATAAACAGTTCTGTGCAGCAACATCTATAGAGTTATCTTCTAAAGGAAGGTTTAAAGCATCTCCTTTACGAAGGTCTACAAATTCACTTTTAAACCAATCGTTTTGCTCTTCTGCTTCTACAAAGTTCTTTTTAGAAGCTTCTAACATTTCGTCTACTACATCTACACCAATTACACCTCCTTTTTGACGAGAGAAATAAGAGAATTGTAATAATTCCATTCCTCCACCAACACCTACATATAATACTTTAGGATTGTTAGTTAAATCTCTTGCATGTACTGTAGAACCACAACCGTAGTTCATTTCTTGCATGATTTTTGGAATTTTTAATCCTGGTAATTCCCAAATAGGATTGGTAGTACAGCATAAACCAACATCTGGTGTTAATGCCGCTTCTTTATATACGTCTTTCGTTGTTTCTAAATAACTCATTCTTTTGTGTCTTTTTTCATTAAAAAGTCTATCGAAAATCTATCAAGTTCTTTGGGAAGTAATAATAAACTTACCAAAAGTATTGTTCTGTATAGTACGTGAGATAAGTCCCAAATAGGATCTTTTAAGCCATGTCCAATAGTTACAATAACCAATACAGATGCTAAGGCATACAAAGAAATATCTCTTTTAAATCCAATAATTAATAAGAAACCACCTATTAACTCTATAATAGAAGTGTAGTAAGCAGTCATTAATAATAATGCATCGGGTAATATTTCTGAATAACTAGCTGCAAAGAAGTTTTTATATACGGCATCTAAACCGAATTTAAATACTTTTCCAAAACCTTGAAAAAAGAAGATAAAGCCTAATAATAGGCGAATTGTTAATACAGCTATTTGTTTATTCAGCATTATAATTCTTTTATTAATTGTTTGAAGATTGTTACCAATTTAGGTTCCGCTTTTGCTGCTACAGCTATAATTTCTGGAATGTCTATAGGTTGTAAGTTTTTAGGATCACATTCATCTGTTAATACAGAAATTGCACAACATGGCAATCCTATTTGATTCGCAACTATCACCTCTGGTACAGTACTCATTCCTACAGCATCTACTTCTAAAATTTGCAACATTCTGTACTCTGCTCGTGTTTCCAATTGTGGTCCAACAACACTAGCATACACACCTTCATGTAGCGTTATGTCGTTATTTTGTGCAATAACTTTCAGTTGATCGTTTAATTTTTTATCGTAAGGCGCTAACATGTCTACAAAAATGTTCCCAAAATCATTAGCTCCTTTAAAAGCTAGTGGAGAACCTCCTTGTAAGTTTAAGTGATCTTCAATTAACATTAATTCACCTTTTTTATACGATAAATTAATAGCTCCAGCAGCATTCGAAATCAATAAATTTTTAATTCCCAATCCATGCATGGTACGAATTCCATAGGTTACTTCCCATAAATTATATCCTTCATAAAAATGGAAACGCCCAGACATTACAAGTACTTTCTTACCTGCCAAATCTCCATAAATTAATTTTCCTGAGTGAAATTCTACAGTTGCTACAGGAAAATTAGGAATTTCATTATACGGAACTTCTTTTTCAATGGTAATTTCGTCTACTAACTTACCAAGTCCTGTTCCTAAAACAATACCGATTTCAGGGTTTTCAATTCCTTTTGATGTAAGAAAACTTATAGTCTCTTTTAATTGTTGTTGTTTCATGAGTTTAAAAATTGAGCGAATGCTGGATGATCTTGAATGTCTTCAACGAAATCCACATCGTTTAAAACAGGGAGTAAAAATACGTTTTGTTTTTCTAAATCGGATAGGGTAGCAGCACGTACTGTTTCGGTTCCCCATGCTTTGTTTTGAAATATAGCAGGATATACTTGTTTTAATGCTAATAAATAATAGCCACCATCTTCTGCAGGACCCATTACAACATCGTGTGTATGCAATTGTTCAAAAGCATTTTCTATATGTTGAGGTGTTAAGTCATATAAATCACTTCCAATAATAGCTACTTTTTCATAACCATTCGCAAATGCAGTTTCAAAGGCATGTTGCATACGCGCACCAAGATCTTCACCTGATTGCTGAAACTTCTGATATATTTGAGCATCCCAAATATCATTTTCTCTCACTTTTACAGAGTAAAAAACAGCTTTATCGACTGTAAGTTCTTCTGCTATTGTTTTGGTTCTGTTTAGTAAGAATTTATAAATCTCTAAGGCCTTTTCGTCTCCTATAGATTTTGCAAGTCTTGTTTTTACCTTTCCTAATTCTGGATTTCGGGTAAAAATCATCAACAAGTTTTTACTCATATACTTTTATTCCTTTTGTAAGCCACTTGCCCCATTCTTTGTTAAAGGCATGGACTTTTTCTGTAGTTTTTTTCTGATTATTGATGAGGGAGTATCCGTTATTTTTCCATTCAAAAATACCTCCGTATAAATTGTATACATTAGTGTATCCCGCTTTAAGAAGTTGTTCCCCAATATCTTCAGAACGAATTCCTAAAGAACAATATACTACTATTTTTGAACTTTTATCTTTGGGTAGCTTTTGTAGTGTCTTTGTAAGGTTAAAATGATCGTATCCAACGATAAGCGCATTTTTTAAATGACTTACGTTGAATTCTTGAGGTTCTCTGGTATCTAACAAAACAACGTTCTCCTGATCTTTTTTTAAATCTGTTACAGAAATATAAGGAACACTTTCACTATTATATTTTTTCAATACTCTTTTTAAACTTTCTTGAGAGAAAGAAGTTTGTAGTAAAAGGAATGAAAAAAACAGTAGAACGTTTTTCATAAGTATTACGCTACAGTTCCTTGACAACTACTTCCGGCTCCAGCTGTACAACCATAACAATGCTGGTTAATGATAATGTTTCGGTTTTGTAAAAGTTCTTCGTTGTATTCTGAGATATGTTTTACTTTACTTGCTACTTTTAAATTTAGCATTTGATTAAAATCACAATCGTATAACCATCCATCCCAACTAATAGAAAGTGTATTAGTACACATTACATTTTCTACAGCCATAGGATTATATGCTTCTACCAAAGCATACATATAATCTTCATAATTTTCAGAAGCTATTAAGTAATCTAAAAATCGGCTTATTGGTAAGTTTGTAATGGCAAATAAACTATTGAATACAATATCGAAATCTTCTTTTAAAGCTTTTTTGAAGTCATTTTCCAAAGCGGCTTGATCTCCTGGTAAGAAAGCTCCTGATGGATTGTACACCAAATCTAATTGTAAGCCTGTTCCTTCTTTACCATAACCAACTTCGTTTAGCATTTGTAATGCTTTTATCGATTTGTCAAAAACACCATCACCTCTTTGTTTGTCTGTTTTTCCACGTGTCCAGTGTGGCATTGAAGAAACGACATGTACGTTGTGTTTTTTGAAAAACTCTGGCAAATCGTAATATTTCTTATTGGCACGTATAATAGTAAGATTAGACCGTACAATAAAATCTTTAATACCAGCTTTAGAAGCTTCTTCTACAAACCAACGGAAATTTGGATTCATTTCTGGAGCTCCACCTGTTAAATCTAAGGTATGTGCTCCTGTTTTTTTTATCACGTCTAAACATTGTTGCATAGTTTCTATCGTCATGATCTCTTTACGATCAGGACCTGCATCTACATGACAATGTGCACAAACCTGATTACACATATACCCTAGATTGATTTGTAAAATCTCTAGTTTTTTAGGTTTTAAAGGAAATTGACTAGTTTCTTTTATTTTTTCAGCAAACGTAGGCAATTCACCATTTTTAAAAATACCATTCGATAATATTTCTAATTGACGTTGTGTATTGGCTAAATCGTTGTTTCTAGATTTTAAAGATTTTTTCATTATTCCATCACGCTGAGTTTGTTTCAGCTCCTTTCTTTCTAATTGTTTTGTAATAAAAAGTTCCCAACTTTCGTTGGGATAAGCAATCTCTAAAATTTAGCAAAGCTAAATTAGAGGCTACTTACATTTCTAATTTATTCACTTTGTTCATCATTTGAACTCCATGAACTAAAGTTGCACCACTTTTAATAGCAGCACCAACATGAATGGCTTCCATCATTTCTTCTTTGGTAATTCCGCGTTGTAAGCCATCTTTTGTGTAAGCATCTATACAATACGGACATTGTTCTGTATGTGCTACAGCAAGTGCAATTAATGATTTTTCACGAGCAGTAAGCGCACCTTCTTCAAATACTTTACCATAATACTCGAAGAACTTGTTTCCAAGTTCTTCGCTCCATTCTGTTATTTTACCAAACTTACGTAAGTCAGCAGGATCATAATATGTTTTAGACATACTTTGTTTTATTTTCTATTGAAATATAAAAATAGGGATTTATTTTCCGTTTAAATTCCAGTTGTATTTTAAATAACTGATTTTAGCACCTTCGTCTACTTTCTGATCAGCATATTTATTAATATAATCTGTTACAGAACCTTTTTTAGTAAAGTCGGCTTTAAACCAATTAAAGATTTCTGAAATTTGAAGTTTATTTTTCTTAGAAAGATTGTTTCTCTTAGGATCATTAATAAATTGCTTCATTAACTTTTCTAATTCACTATTTACATTTTTCTCTGTAAAAGCTTTGTTAGATAACTTAGGACAAGAGATAGAAGCACAATTTACACCTACATGAATTCTTGGGTCGAATAATTTTTTACGTAATATTTTATGTTCTATATGATCTAATGTGTATGTTTTTCCGCCTACTACAGCAAATGGAATATTCCAAGCATTTTTTCCTTTCTTTTTAATCTTCATGATACTCTTAACAGGGTAGTTGTTTAAGATTAATTTAATGGTATAAGCATTGTAAGCGTTCATCCAAAATGCTTTTTGCTTGTTTTTAGACCAAGAACTGCTAGGTGTTGTTTTTTCTAAGTAAGAGATATATTTATCTAAGGAAGCTTCATTGCTTTTTAAACCTTTATAATTTACATTTCCTTTAGTATCAACATGTTTTTGAAGTAAACTGTTGAAAACACTTGTTTGTGCAGATATATTTAAAGCTAAGAATAAACTTACAATTGGAATTAATTTCTTCATAATTATGTATCTGATTTTTGGGGTTAGACGTGTTTTTTATAGAGTCTTTACAAAGAATATTCCAAAAGTAAATTTAACAAGTTATTCTTGTTGTTTTGTTTTGATATAATTAGAAAGCTTATCAAGTAAAAAACCATACACCGAAAGATCTATAGGGTTAGGTTGAATAACAGTAGTTAAACTTGCTTCTCCATATATTTTTCCATCTGTATCCTTATAACAAAAATAGGTAGGTTTACCAGTAGAAAATTTACGACCAACAGTATAAAAACCAGCATTTAAATCTATATAATTTTGATGATAAATGTTTTTGTTAAAAGCTCTATTTAAAACAGTGAGATTTTCTTTTATTACATTGCTCTCAATAGTTTTTATATCATTGTTTTTATTGATACAAACAAAATGTTGGATGTATTCGTTATGTTTTCTTTCTATAATTAAAAACCATGTGTCTTCTATAGAAAATAAAGTATATTGACTAGGAGCTTTCTTTTTAAAAACAGTATGTATAACTTTATTTGCTGTAGGGTTATTTACAGGATATTGTAATTCTTTGTTGTTAGTATTCGTAAAGCTTACTAAAACTAGTAATATTAAAAGAAATATTCCTTTAGGTTGTTTAGTGTAGTTTGAAAAGTGTGATGCGCTCATTTTCTATATCCATAGTAATTAGGTTCGTAATTCGTTTTTTGATTTTGGGGGCTACTAAACGAAGTTTATATTGGTTTGTTCATTTATCAGGTTGTCGATTCATATGATTGTCATACAACATTACTCATTTATGTGAGTTTTGTTACAAATTTTAAAAAAACTATAACGATACTTTAACATAAAGACTAGCATTTGTACCTAAACGTTACAATGAGCTAAGAAATGTTACTGTAAATAACTATTCTTTTAAAGTTGGTTATAGTCGTATAATAGTAGTTTTTTAGAAATGAATACGATCAAAGTATTCATTATTTAAAGGAAGGTGTTTAAAAACAAAAATGTTATGCTTCGATCATCTTTCTTCGATATCTAATAATGAAAAAAATAATTACAGCAATTATTACTAGAGGAAGAATGTAGAGGGAATTATATTTTTTTTGTGACAGAATAGGAGTTGAATCTCCAATGATAATCAATGGAGCCCAATAATAAGGTGAGGCTTCAGCATCTGTATGTGTTTTTAGATAATCTATTTTTGCACTTCGAAGAGCAGCAGAAGAGGTTTGTCCTTCATGTAAGTATTTATAAAATGTAGCAATAATATAAAAGCTTGCTTTGTCGTTTGTTTTCCATAAAGAAGGAATTACTGCTTTGGCGCCAGATTTAAAAAACCCACGGGCTAAACTCATAACACCTTCCCCTTGATTAATTTTGCCAATA
This sequence comes from Tenacibaculum amylolyticum, assembly GCF_964511145.1. Lineage (NCBI taxonomy): Bacteria > Pseudomonadati > Bacteroidota > Flavobacteriia > Flavobacteriales > Flavobacteriaceae > Tenacibaculum > Tenacibaculum amylolyticum. The sequence goes on along the minus strand of NZ_CAZEFZ010000021.1, from coordinate 14,774 downwards.
GAAGTGTTACAAGCACTTAATATTACCAATTCAGCATTGTTTTTAATAGTATCTAGTTCTTGAAGACTTAATTTAGAATCACGAAAAGCAATCCACGGCTGTATAGAATCAGAAGCATTTGCATGTGTAGCTAAATGTAAAATTTTATAATTCGTAGCATTATTGATAAAATTTTGTTTAGTGGTGTTTTTGTCTGTTTGTGTTTCTCCAGTGTAATATTTTTTACCCAATAAAATCTCTTTCTCACTATTTTTTAATGAAGTGAGAGTGTCAAAGTATATAGGAGCAATACCTAGAAATTCTTTAGAAGGTTTTCTTATTATATTTTTATTTTCTTCTTTAAAAGTTAAAGAATAATCGTAACGAACTTCACAGATTTCAATTAGATATTTATTTAGTTTTTTATCTATAATTAAGGGTTCAAAAGGAATGAAGTTCAAAATATGATCTCCTAAGACAGTGAGTTTTTTATTTGGTAAATCCTTTTGGATTTCAGTAGGAATAATTGTGTTGAGAACTTTGTTAGATAAGTTATAATAATTTTGTTGATCTTCCTCAGTTACAAAAGGAGTGTCTAGCTTTTTTCTAAGTGTTTTAATATTAGTAATCAAACCATCCGTGTCTGCTATTTTAAATATCTTTTTTATAGATTTAGAAATGTATATTCCGTATGCATCAGGAACTTTACCTAAGAGGCGTTCTGCCATGACATAATGTAGTATTACTTCATTTTCAACTAAATTAATTTCCTCGAAAGGAAGTATGGAAATTAAATTTGGATTGGAAAAATAAGTAGGTTTGATTATTGGAGTATTATCTATTGATGTAGAATTTTTTTTAATGTTTTGTATAAGTAAAATGGCTTTATTTTTCTCAGCAAAATAGAAAGCATTTTTTATATCGTTAATGCTATAGCAAGCTTCTAAAGCTAAAATGTAGATTTCAGAAGCTAAATTTCGTATGAGTAATTTCGAGCTGTTTGAAAGATCCTCTTTTAACATAATTGTTATCAATCGATCACTTAATTTCGCTTTTTGAATCATCAACTTAGCTACTTCAGTACTCTGACTTTCATCCAACATTCGATCCCAGTTCTCCATCTGACTCCTGAACAATTCTAATAATCGTTCTTTATCTTGTACTGTATATAATTGTTTGTCAGATATAGGTGTGTTTTCAGTTATGTTTTCTTTTTGAAGAAAATAGACTAGCGATTTTAAAAAATACTCCTGAGCTTGTTTGTGTTTTTTATTTAAAGAAGCAGTAATTCCTAAACCTAAAAAAGTGTATTTTTTAAAATTATTTTCTAATTGATGGGCTGCATCTATAGATTTTAAAAAGTATTGTTCGGCTTTTTTTAAGTCAATGGTTTGATAAGTAATTCCTAGATTATAATAGAATTCTTCTAATAGTACTGGATTCGTTATTTTTTTAGCAAGTTCAATTGATTTCGCATAATATTTTAAGGCATTTTGAGTCGATTCATTACTGCTATTTAGGTGTTGCCCATTTTGAGCATATTGCCCAGCTATATTATTGTAAAAGATAAAATTATTTTCAATGTTTTGATCTGATAGTGTTTTATATAGAGAGTCAGCTTTTAAAAAATGATACAACGCTTTCTTGCCAGAGGTAAGATCTCTCATATTTTTATAAGATCGTCCTATTCTCGTATGAGAATTTATCATTTGACCGATTTCATTTGGAGGAGTTAGGTCTAATGATTTTTGGTAATTTTTTGCAGCAGTAAAATAATCACCATTTTGAAAAAAATGACTTGCTAATGCGAAATACGTTTTTGGAAGATGTTTTCTAGCTCCTTTACTTAAATTTTTGCAATCTTTTAAGGTTAATGATTTTTTATATCCAGCAATAGCTTTGATATAGTCTTTTTTTCGTTTGTTATAAAAACCAACATTGTAATAACACGATTTTAATAAACAGGAATCAATCGGATTTGTTTTTAATGTTGCATCAATAGCTTTCTGATTATAATATATGGCTGTGTCTATACTTTGCTTGTATACTTTTTTTGCTAATTCGTATGTTTCTAATCCTAATTGTTTAAAATCGTTGTTTTTTTGGTAAGTATTGAAGAGGTTATTGTATAGAGATAATTTATCAATATTTTTTTCTGGGAGTTTGTATATAGAATCAAAAGTAGCTGAAACTTCCTGTGTAAATCCTGATACTATGGAGATAAAAAACAAAAAGAGAAAAAATATGTTTTTTCTCTTTTTGTTATACGAATATATATATGATATAATTGTATTATCGAATAGGTGTAGGAAAGTTTTCATCTGGATCTTCTGGCGTTACAATATCTATAGACGAAGATAAATAATATTCTGGAGGAAGTGGAACATCATGACAAGAGGCATAATTTCCCCCATCTCCAGAAGGAACTTCTCCAGGTCCTCCGTCGCTACCATCATCTGGGTCTAGGTCTGGATCAGATGCTACGATTAAGTTTTTCCCTTTGTCTACTGGTGGTATTGTGTATGCAACGTACCAAGTGTCTACATAGTCACATTCTCCACTTACTATTAATATTCGCTTACCTTTAAAATGATATTTTTTTGCAGTTTCTAAAAAATCAAGTCTATCGCTATCATCCCAATCTGTAGGGTATAAAACGAAGAATATTTTATAGTACACAGCTTGTTTAGATTGTGCTTCATAAACGTTTTTTATGTTGCCTTTTCGTTTTTGTAAAAGCTTAGTTGCGCTTATAGCGTTTTCTGGAAGTTTTTGGGTAACAGCTTGTTTTTCTGTGCTGATAATTTCATTCTTTTCATCTGTACAGCTTACAAAATGCATTAATAGAACTGTAGCTATAATTTGTGTGAGTACTTTTTTCATTTGAATTGGTTTTAGATTTATTATTCTAAAAATGTAAGAGGTATAGGTACTTCGTCGCAAGTAGTATACTCTAACGGGTCAGTTTTTGGACCATCTTCTTCGTCTTCTTCTTCTCCGGTTGAAGGATCTGTAGCTACGATTAAGTTTTTAGATTTATTTTTTTCAAAAACCACAGTGTTGGAGATATACCAAGTGTCTACATGTTGACAAGAATTGGCTGCAATTATTATTTGACCAAGGGAAATGTTTAGTCTATTTGTATAATTGGATAAAAAATTAAAACGATCTTGTAATGTCCAATTTATAGGGTATACGATGAAAAACTTTTGATATCCGCTATGGCCTATTGGAGTAGGGGTGTCATCATCAGAACTTATTAAAGTAGGTGACTTTAATTGGTTAGAGAAAAGTGTTTTTTGTTTAGCGTTCTTTTCAATAGCAATTTTATATTGTTTTAAAACTGTATGTATATCTACAGCATTTTTAGGAAGCTCGTATACTTTTGTTTGAGTAACTTCTTCGTTAGGAACCAGATTTTTTTCTTCAGTGCAACTTACAAAAGCTAATAGTAAGAATGCAACTGCAATTTGTTTAATCATTTTTTTCATATTATTTTGCTTTATATTAGTACGTTCCTCAACTACTAAAAAAGTTACTAGCTAAAAGTATATAAAATAATTAAATGCTATAAAATAAGGATGTTAGATCGATCAAATGATACTTTGAAAAAGCTTGCTAATGGGGATAGACAAGTTATAAAAACACTGTACGCAAATGTTTTTCCAAAGATCTCTATTTATGTTTTAAAAAACAAAGGAAGGGAAGAAGACGCAGAAGATGTTTTTCAAAAACTACTAATGCAAGTAATTGCTAGGTATAAAACCAAAACATTCACTATAGAAAGCACCATAGAGGGTTTTTTGTATGTAGCAGGAACCAATCTGTGGAAGAGAGAGTTAAATAAGAAAAAAAGAAGGGTAACAAATAATGAAATAGTGGAACTAGTAAGTGAAGAAGATGATTTTGTCTTGGCTGCTTTAGAGCAAGAAAGATGGGAGCTTTTTCAAGAAAAATTAAATAAAATATCTGAAAACTGTAAGATGCTATTGAAGTTATTTTTTAAAAAAACACCTTATAAAGAAATTGTGAAAAAACTAGGGTACAAATCAGATAATGTGGTAAGGCAACGTATTTTTAATTGTAAATCCCAACTATCGAAAGTAATTAAAAGCGATGTTAGGTATAACGAATTGAAAGAATTATGAGTGATTTTTTACAGGAAGATGATTTTTTTAAGAAGATAGATAAGTATCTCAATAAAGAAATGGATGCTGAAGAAATCAAAGCTTTTGAAGAGCAACTTATGGTAGATAAAACCTTATATGAAGCTTTCAAGTTAGAAAGCGATATGAGAAAAATGTATGAAGATGAAGAATGGAAAATAGGGAATCGTAGCGTTTTAAAGACTGAAAAAGCAACTCAATTAAAATCGTTTTATAGTAGTGGTGAGGCTACCAAACTTAGAAATACAATTTCAGCTGTTATTTCGGAAGAAAAAAAAAGAAATAAGAGAAGGTTGTTCTTAAAAAGTATCGCTGTTGCTGCTTCAATTGCATTTGCAGTATCTGTTTCTTATACATTATTTTATAACAATCCAAATTATAATGATTTATACAATACATATTTTGAATCTGAAGCAGGTAGTTTGCCTTCGTTTGTAAATAGAGGTAGCGATGTTGAGGATTTATTAACAAAGGGACAATTCTTATTTGAAGAAAAGAACTACAAAGAAGCGATAAAAATCTTTGGTGTATATCAAGAAACTTCAGAAGAAAAAGCAAATGTATTGAGTTATATTTATAACGGATTGTCGTATTTGGAGTTAAAAGATTTTGCAAAAGCAGAAGATCAATTTTTACTTTTAGAGAAATCAAATACATTACAGTCTAAAAAATCACAATGGTTGCTAGCATTGGTGTACTTAAAAGAAGGGAAAGAAAAGCAATTGATACAAACGTTGAAAAGAATTACTAAAACTCCTACAAACTATAACTATACTAAAGCTAGATATTTACTTGAGAAATTAGAAAAATAAAAAGCATAAAAAAACCGAAACAAGATTGTTTCGGTTTTTTAGTACTGAAGGCGGGACTTGAACCCGCACGGGCATTACGGCCCATTGGATTTTAAGTCCAACGTGTCTACCAATTCCACCACTTCAGCATATATGTTTTTATGACTACTTTTAAAATTAAGCCTCACTCGTAAAAGCGAGGCTTAGTACTGAAGGCGGGACTTGAACCCGCACGAGCATTACGGCTCATTGGATTTTAAGTCCAACGTGTCTACCAATTCCACCACTTCAGCGTTAATTTTTTAAAAGGATTGAGCGAAAGACGGGATTTGAACCCGCGACCCTCACCTTGGCAAGGTGATGCTCTACCCCTGAGCTACTTTCGCGTAGTCATATATTATTTTAATGAACTTGTGCATTACTGCGAATGCGGGTGCAAATATAACATGTTTTTTTTAATTACAAAGTAGTTTTTGTTTTTTTTCTAATTATTTCCTGTAAAAAAAAGATTGTCAGTAATAAATTAATGAAATATCTTTGTGCAAATTTTTTATAAAGCAAGGTGGGTTCAGTTTTGATGGCAGATAAATCGGTTTTAAAAACAATTTTTACTGATTTTAAACAACTAACTAAAGTAGGGTTGTCAGTAAGTGTAGTTTTTACTTCAATTGCAGGATACCTGTTAGGAGCAGAAACTATAAACTATTCAATTATTCTCCAATTAGCTATAGGTGGTTATTTAATGGTAGGAGCTTCTAATGCTTTTAATCAAGTAATAGAAAAAGATATAGATGCCGTTATGCAAAGAACAAAGAATCGTCCTTTGCCTTCTGGAAGAATGAAAGTTACTACTGCGTTAACTATTGCTACATTATTTACAATAGCAGGAATTGCAATCTTATACGCAATTAATCCTAAATGCGCACTTTTTGGAGCGATATCTATCTTCTTATATACAAGCGCATACACACCGTTAAAAGCAATAACACCATTAGCTGTTTTTGTTGGAGCCATTCCAGGAGCTATTCCTTTTATGTTAGGTTGGGTAGCAGCAACAGGAAACTTTGGAATTGAAGCAGGTTTCTTATTTATGATTCAATTTTTCTGGCAATTCCCACACTTTTGGGCTATTGGTTGGTTACAATATGAAGAATATAATAAGGCAGGTTTACATATGCTTCCTATGGATAAAAAAGACAAAGGAGCTGTCGCTCAAATAATTTTTTATACCTGTGTAATGATTTTAATTTCTGTAGCTCCAGTGCTTAGAGTAACAGGTACTTTATATATATATCGAATAACAGCTGTAATTGTTGCTTTACTAGGTTTACTAATGCTGTTTTACGGAATAAAATTATATAAATCAGAGAAGAATACTGACGCAAGAAAATTAATGTTGGCAAGTGTTTTTTACATCACAATATTGCCAATTATATATGTAATAGATAAATTTTTTCATTAAATGGAGAACAGGATTGAGATTGATAATGAACTAAGACAAGCAAAACGAAAATCAGCAAAACCAATGTTATGGGTTGCTTTGATAAGTATGGTGATGTTTTTTGCTGGTTTAACAAGTGCTTACATTGTTAGTGCTAAAAGAGAAGATTGGGTTGCTTTCGATTTACCTCAAGCTTTTTATATAAGCACATTTTTAATTGTAGCAAGTAGTATTGCCTTATTCGTATCTCAACGATTTTTAAAGAAAGACAATTTAAAGCTATCTTTTATCTTTTTATTACTAACATTAATATTGGGAATTGCATTTGTGTGGTACCAGTATGTAGGTTTTAAAGAGTTAGAAAGTTTAGGATTATATTTTACAGGACCAGAAAGTACAGTGTCTAGTTCGTTCATAATAGGGATAACATTTATGCATGTTTTACACTTATTAGCAGGAATTATAGTACTTTTTGTTGTTATTTATAATCATTATAAAAAGAAGTATTCATCTGCCGATATGCTTGGGTTTGAACTCGGTGCAATATTTTGGCACTTTGTAGATTTACTTTGGATACTCTTATTTTTATTCTTTAAGTTTTACAAATGATTTAAAATGCGTAATTTTGGCGCACTATTTAACAAAATTTAACTGATTAAGATATTTATGGAAGCAAATATTGCTGTAAATTCTGACGACAAAAATACCTGGGACGGTGGTGCAGGTGTAAGACCATTTGGTGCCAGCTATGGTAAGATGATGATGTGGTTTTTTATTCTATCGGATGCATTAACCTTTTCAGGATTCTTAGCCGCTTACGGTTTAACACGTTTTAAGTTTATCGATTCATGGCCAATTGCAGATGAGGTATTTACCCACGTTCCTTTTTTTCATGGTAATTACCCAATGTACTATGTAGCGTTTATGACGTTCATATTAATTGTTTCTTCTGTTACTATGGTATTGGCAGTAGATGCAGGTCATAAAATGAAACAAAAGAAGGTGGCATTGTATATGTTCATCACTATTATATTTGGTTTAATCTTCGTAGGTTCTCAAGCTTGGGAATGGAAAACTTTTATTAAAGGTTCTTATGGAGCAGTAAAAACTAAGAATAATAGAATCTTACAATTCGTTAATGCAGAAGGACATCAAATAGCATTAGCTGACTTTGTTACGAATGCAAGAAAAGATGGAAGAGAACAGCATGCTCCAACAAATGGATTATGGTTTAAAGCTGAACCAACTATTCCTGAGTATTCTGTAGCACAAGTTCAAGAAGCATTTAAAAATGATCCTTCGTTACGAATCAGATCAGAAAGAATGAATTTAGAGACGAAGAAGAAAATAATTTATTCTAGAGAAGAAAGTTTAAAGAAATTAGCAGGAGCTACTCAAGTAGTACAAGGAGCTAATTTACATGTAAACGAATATGGTAACCCTATTTTTGCAGACTTCTTCTTCTTTATTACTGGATTCCACGGATTCCACGTATTTTCAGGAATCGTTATTAATATTATCATTTTCTTTAATGTTGTTCTAGGAACTTATGAAAGAAGAGGACATTATGAAATGGTAGAAAAAGTAGGATTATATTGGCACTTTGTAGATTTAGTTTGGGTATTCGTATTTACCTTCTTCTACTTAGTATAATTTCAACAATAAAGAATTAAAAATGGCAGGACACTCACACGAATCAAATGCAAGAATTTGGATAGTATTAGGACTTTTATCACTAATTACTATTGTAGAAGTTGGTTTAGGTATCGTTAAGCCAGATTCCTTACACTTACACGGAATAGGAACTAGCTGGTTAAACTGGATATTTATCATTTTAACACTTGCAAAAGCATATTATATTGCATGGGCATTCATGCACTTAGAAGGAGAGAAAAAATGGTTTAGACGTTCTATAGTTTGGACAGCAGTCTTCTTAATTTCTTATCTTTTATTCATTGTATTAATAGAAGGTAGTTATTTACACGAAACATTAGCACCATTAGTAAAATGGTAATCAATAAAAAAAAGGTGGTTTTAACCACTTTTTTTTTGCTCATCACTTGAAATAAAATTCATGAAGATAACAAAAAAGTACATCGTTTTATTTTCGTTGTTTATTGTCCCTTTACTATTTTATGTCTTACTGTCAATGGGGATTAATAACTTTGCAAAGTTGCCTGTTTTAACTAAAAATGTAACTGATATTTCAGTAATTGACAGTGAAAATGAATTGTCTCAAAAGATTTCGATCATTATTTTCCCAGGGAAACAGATATCTACAATTAAAGGAGAAATTTTTAACTTAAATCAGAAAATTTACAAACCATTTTACGGGTTTAAAGATTTTCAAATGATTGCTGTAATTCCTTCAGAAGCTAAAGTTGAAGCAGAAAAAATAAAAAAAGAAGTGGGAGCTTATACAAATATGATAAACTGGAGATTTGTATTTGCAGATGATGCAGTTATTAAAGCATTTTATGAAAGTTTCAAAACCAATAAACCTTTAGATGCTAACTTACACTCTTCAGACGCTTTTATTATAGATAAAGAAGTAAGCTTACGAGGAAGAAATAATGATAAAGATAGCGTAGATGGTTTATTATATGGATATAATATGAAATCTGTAGGCGAATTAAACGATAAAATGAAGGATGATGTAAAAGTTGTATTGGCAGAATATCGTTTAGCGTTGAAGAAAAATAGTGCTGATAGAAAAAAATAAAAACAATGTCAAAAAATAAATATTCCTATATAGGTATTTCCTTTATTGTTTTATTATTTGGAATTTATTCAATTCCAAAGATTGTAAAACATTTTGAAAAAGCTGATTTATTTAAGTTTAATAAGGTTCCTGCATTTGAGTTTATAAACCAAGAAGGGAAAACTATAACTAATAAAGATTACGAAGGAAAAGTATATGTAGTAGAGTTTTTCTTTACAACTTGTCCAACTATTTGCCCTATTATGAATAGAAAAATGGTAACGGTACAAAATGAGTTTTTAGGGAACCCAGAGTTTGGAATTGCTTCCTTTTCTATTACTCCAGATATAGATACGCCAGAAGTATTAAAAGAGTATGCAAAGAATTACAAAATAAACCATAAAAACTGGAACTTGTTAACTGGAAAACCAGAAGAGAACGTTTTTAATTTGTCTAATAATGGTTTCAAATTACCAGTTGGAGAAGGAGGAAAAGATCATGGAGGTTTTTATCATTCAGGTTTATTTGCTTTGGTAGATAAAGATGGATACATCCGTTCTAGATACGATGAATATGGAAATCCTATTATGTATTATAGAGCTTTAGAAGAAGAAAAATTCCCAGATCAAATTAAAGAATTAAAACAAGATATCAAACTGTTATTAAATGAGTAATTTATCTGCTTCAGAAAAAAACTATAAAAAATTTATAACAATTGTTTCTATTGTAATTCCTATTGCTGTAGCAGCTTTGTTTAGAATAAAATTACCTAATGTGGCGCCATTGTCTTTTTTGCCACCTATTTATGCAACAATTAATGGAGCAACAGCCGTTTTATTAATTGCTTCTATTATAGCTATAAAAAAAGGAAACAGGAAGTTACACGAACAGTTAAATACAACTGCATTAGTGTTTTCTGCTTTGTTTTTAGTAATGTATGTAGCTTATCACATGACTTCTGAGTCGACAAAATTTGGAGGAGAAGGAACCATAAAATATATCTACTACTTTATTTTAATCACGCATATTTTACTTTCTATAGTTGTAATTCCTTTTGTGTTATTTACATATATGAGAGCTAAACTTGGACAGTTTCCTCAACATAGAAAGATTGCCAAAATTACTTTTCCGTTATGGTTATATGTAGCTATAACTGGTGTAATTGTTTATGTAATGATAGCCCCTTATTATGTGCATTAAAAAATATTTATCTGTATTGTTTGTGTTGTTGCTTGCAGAAGTAAGTAATGCACAATGTGCTATGTGTAAAGCTGTTGTTGAAGGAGGAAATGAATCCATGGCAGAAGGCGTAAATGATGGGATTACTTACCTAATGATTTTTCCTTATATATTAGTGGGGATTTTATTTTATATGTTATACAGACACAGAAAGAAACTAAAAAATTAATATTCGTTCGTATTTTTTGTAACATAATGATTACTTTGTCGTCATATCCTTGATTTATTAAAATAAAATACTTTGAAAAAAACGAAACTACTGCTACTATCGACTTTTTTACTAGCAACATATTTTTCATACGGACAAAAACAATGGACACTAAAAGAATGTGTAGACCACGCTTTAAAAAATAATATTAGTGTAAAAACTAATAAGTTGAGTATAGAGGTGTCTCAAAAAGATGTAAAAAGCTCTAAAGCAAATTTTTTACCATCCTTAAATGCTTCAACTGGAGGTAATTTAAACTTTGGTTCTACATTCGATCCTGTATCTAATAATAGAATTTCTACAAGTACTTTTGGAGGATCAGTAGGAGTAGGAGCTAGTTATACTGTATTTAATGGTTTTAGAAATTTAAATACATATAAACAAGCTAAATTAGGAGTAGAAAGTAGTAAGTTAGATCTAGAAATTATAGAAAATGATATTTCGTTACAAGTAGTTACTACTTATTTAAACGTATTATTTGCTAAAGAAAATTTAGAAGTAGCTAAAGTTCAAGCTGAAATAAGCAAAAATCAAATAGATAGAGCTCAAGCACAATTTGAAGTAGGAGCAACGCCAAAAAGTGACTTATTAAATATACAATCTACAGCGGCAAATGATGCTCAAAATGTAGTAACCCAAGAAAATGCATTAAACCTAGCATTATTACAGTTAGCTCAATTACTGCAAGTAACATATGAGAACTTTGATGTAGCTACTATAGAAGTAGGTACACCATCAGCAGCTTTATTATATAGTAGTTCTAATCAAGTATATCAAAAGGCATTAACGAACAGACCAGAAATTGAAAAAGCTAAACTTGCTATAGAAAATGCTGAATTAGGTGTGGAGATTTCTAAATCTGGATATTATCCATCAATTTCAACTTCTGCAAATATTAATTCCAATTATGGTTTCTCATTAGATCCACCACCAGGATTTACCAATACAGGTTTACTTACTCAATTAGATAATAACTTAGGATATGGAGTTGGGTTTAATGTAAGTATTCCTATTTTTAATGGATTTAGAAATGATGCAAATGTAGAACGTTCTAAAATAAATAAATTAATATCTGATAATAATTTAGAAAGTGCTAAACTACGTTTACAGCAAACTATAGAGCAAGCTTTCTTAGACTCTAAAGCAGCGGCTAAGACTTATGAAGCAGCTCAAGTTTCTTTAGAGGCACAAAGAGAGGCGTTTAAAAATGCGCAAGTGAGTCTTGATTATGGACAGATGACACAGTTTGATTACGATCAAGTACGTAATAGATTGGTAAATGCAGAATCTGCTTTAATACGTGCAAAGTACGATTATGTGTTTAAAACAAAAGTATTAAAGTTCTACTATGGAGAAAATATATTAAATTAAGAATAGAAGTTGTTAATTTTTTCAATAAAACAAAACCTCTCAAACATAATTTGAGAGGTTTTGTTTTATTGGGAAGCTTTATATTTGCTGAAAATTTATACATGGCCATTATCTTAAACATAGAAACGTCTACTAAAAACTGTTCTGTTAGTATAGCAGAAGATGGGAAAATACTAGCGTTAAAAGAATTAAATGATGGAAATTATTCACATGCAGAAAAATTACATCCATTTATTTTAGAAGTAATTAAAGAGGCAGATATAGAAAAAGAAGCCATTACTGCTGTTGCAGTTAGTAAAGGCCCTGGTTCCTACACAGGTTTACGTATTGGAGTTTCTGCTGCAAAAGGATTGTGCTTTTCTTTAGATATTCCGTTAATTAGTATTGAAACACTTACTTCACTTGCACATACAGTTAGTATAGAAGAGGGAGCTGTTATTCCGATGTTAGATGCTAGAAGAATGGAAGTGTATGCAGCCGTATATAATAAAGATTACGATAAGATTAGAGAAATAAAAGCAGAAGTTATTGATGCTGATTCTTTTTCAGATTTTCTAAATGATAAAGTATATTTTGTTGGAGATGGTGTTACAAAGTGTAAAGAGGTTATAAAAAATGAAAACGCAATATTTGTTGAAGGTAAATTACCCTCAGCAAAAGAAATGGCAGAATTAAGTTATGAGAAGTACAAAAAAAACGACATCGAAGATGTCGCTTATTTTGAACCTTTTTACTTAAAAGATTTTATGGTAACTCCAGAAAAGAAAAAGATTTAGCCTTCTTTTTGAATTTCGACTGAGTGCGGATACGGTATTTCAATACCAGCCTTATCTAATGCAATTTTTGTATGTTCTATCATGTAAAAATAGGCATCCCAATAATTTTCAGATTTAACCCATGTTCTTGTAATAAAGTTTACAGAGCTATCTGCTAACTCTCCAACAAAAATAGCTGGTGCTGGATCTTTTAAGGTGTACGACATACCATTAATCACGCTTAATAATATTGCTCTTGTTTCTTTAATATCTGCATCATAAGAAACTCCAAATGTTAAATCTACACGTCTGGTTTCTTCAGAAGAATAATTCACAATATTTCCATTAGATAACGCTCCATTAGGTAAAATAACTTCTCTATGATCTACAGTGTTTAGTTTAGTAGTAAATATTTGTATTTCTTTTACAAAACCTTCAGCACCTTGTGCTTCAATATAATCACCTACCTTAAAAGGTCTAAACATTAATATAAGTGCACCTCCAGCAAAGTTAGATAGCGATCCTTGTAATGCCATTCCAATAGCTAAACCTGCAGCAGCAATAATAGCAGCAAATGAAGTTGTTTGAATTCCTAATTGACCAATAACAGTAATGAATAAAAAGATTTTTAAACCCCAGTTTAATAAGCTGGCAAAAAAACCACGTAATGAATGGTCTAAACTTCTTTTTTCCATGATTTTATGAGTCGCTCTGGTAAACATATTGATTACCCATAAACCAACGATTAATAAAAATATAGCTGCAGCAACTTTAGGAGCGTACTCAATTAAAATGTTTTTCAGTTTTAAAATGTCTTCTTTCATTTTTTTAGATAGTATTGAATTATGATTTAAAATAAAAAAGCGGCTTTAATTAAATTAATACCGCAAATAAAAAGTAGTAGTAGTTAGTTTTTATATTAAAAGAAGTTATTTAACTTCAAAAGTTACTTTTAAGTTTACTCTAAATTCAGTTACTTCATCGTCGTTAACCACAACACTTTGCGATTGTACAAAAGCAGATTTGATGTTTTTTACAGATTTTGAAGCCTGTTTTACTGCTTTTCTAGTTGCATCTTCCCAGCTTTTTTCTGAGTTAGATAAAATTTCTATTACTTTCATTACAGCCATAAGAACAATTTTAATTGATTAATAATTCATAAAGTATTGTAAATATACTACTTAAGTGTATAATGAGTCGTTTTATAAGATGAGAATTTTTAATGTTTTTAAAATCAGTATGTTATATGAAGTGTGTTTGTGGTGAGATTTTAACGCGAAAAGCTTGTTGTTTCGATCATTGAAAAAGCTATTTTATTCATTATGAGAAGGGAAAACTCCTTAATGTTAAATTAATGTTACGAGAATGTTGTTTAAAAGTAAAAAAAATGACTATATTTGTAATATTAATGTTAATGAATAAAATGACAGGTATGAAGAAATTAATGATATTAGCTTGTGTATTAACGTTCGGAATACTGCAAGCACAAGAAATAAAGCCTCTTTATGAAAAAGATGGCGATCTAATAAAAGTCACCCATTTTTACGATAACGGAAAAATTAAAGAGCAAGGTTATTATAAAGATAAGCTATTACATGGCGTTTGGAAGCGTTTTGACGAAAAAGGCGACAAAACTGTCGTTGCTCAATATAACCTAGGTAAAAAGGTAGGTAAATGGCTTGTATGGACGAAAGAAGGCCTAAAAGAAGTTAATTATGAGAACAACGCTGTAGCAAGTGTGCAATCTCGTAAAGAAGGAGCTAAACTTGCTATAAAGTAAGAATTAAACCCTTAAAGAATAAAAAGCCGCGGATATACCGCGGCTTTTTGTTTTTATATAGAAAAGTATTTTATAACCCTCTAGTCCATCCAGAAGCCCAAGCAGGAGCATCAGCTCCGTTTCCAGCACCAGTAGTTGTTCCTTGAGTAATGAAAGTAGAACCGGCAGCACCAGTATAATCAGTCATTTGGAAACCAGCAGCATTATTTGCAAACTCAACATTAGTCATTACTAAGTCTCCGTTTTCAATTCTTGCACCAGCTTCAGCATCAGTAGATTTTACTTTAACACCTAAATCAACTCCAGAAATATAGAAATTGTCAATTGTAAAGTTTCCTCCACC
>NZ_CAZEFZ010000020.1:0-1252 GCF_964511145.1 Tenacibaculum amylolyticum | reverse complement strand
AAGTAGCTGTTCTTGCAGCATCATTATTAGCTACTATAAAATTATTATCTAAAGCAACCGTAAAAACAGCTCCCGCATTGATCGATTTGGCTACTTTTTGATTCAAAGCTGAATTATCGTCTCTACCAATCCCAAAAATATCATTGTTGTACGATGTATTTAGTGTTTCATCCCACATTTTCGTAGTTCCGTCTGACGCCAAATAGGCTGTAGCAGAAGATTGACTTAACGTAATCCCATATTTTAATGACAAATACGATTCTATTTGCTGACGATTACTTGTACCTATAGCGTCTGAATAACTAACAATTTCTGCAATCCCTCCGTTAAAGTATGTATTGTTTTCAAGATCGTACGCTAATCTATAAGGTAAGTTTTCCATGTTACTTCCATCTACAGCAAGAGTGCCATCTTGACCTCCATTCAAATAAAAAGCATGTGCTGTGTTACTAGAAGTAAGCGATTGCATAAAAGGCCTTCCCGCTACTAATGTTCCAGTTCCTGAAAATGCAGGACTAGCCGCATTTCCTGGTTGACTATATAAAAAATTATGATCACTTACATGACCTAGATAATATCCATTTGCTCCTGTTGCCGTAACTGGCCTAGATGATATATAAGCTCTAACATCATTTGGTGCATCTGCTCTTAAAACAGCTATAAAAGTACTACCAGAAGCAGCATCTAAAGCTCCTCCAGTTAAAAGATCATTCGTTCCGTTAAAATCTACAATTGGATTAAAATTAATATTATCTGTTGTGTTGTTTCTAAAATCAGGTTGATTAGTAACTTCTGCTGCATTATTTCCATTTCCTGATTGATCTAACCAAGCGTCAACTGCTTGTCCATCTGTTTTATTAATTCCAGTGTCCGCTCTCAACCATAAAGTGATATCTGTAGCCACTCCTCCAGGGAATGGTGTTTGTCTCGCTAAGGTTATATATGCTCCATTGGTAAATGTAACACCTGTTAATTCTCCATTGGTATCTAATGTTCCTAATACCGTTTGATCTCCTGTGGTAGAAAAATCTCCATCCGTATCTGAAAGCACATCGTATTCTCCAAATCCTTCAAACTTAATATTTACTGGACCTACACTTCCTATATTTTGAACTTGCCATTCTCTAGTTATACGTGTATTATACGCAGTCGTATTTAACTCTGTTGTTTGTGTAGTTGTTCCTCCTCCATCGTTGGCAAAGGTTAAAAACTGTAAATTACTACTAAAAGTAGCTGTTCTTGCAGCATCATT
>NZ_CAZEFZ010000019.1:33624-54182 GCF_964511145.1 Tenacibaculum amylolyticum | reverse complement strand
GCTTTGGTGGCGGCGGTTTTGGTGGTGGTGGAGCCACAGGAGGCTGGTAATTATTACTCGTTATACCGTAAAGAATAAAGAATTTTTAAAAAGCCTCTAATTTTAGAGGCCTTTTTTATTGAAATAAGTATTTTTAAATCAATGAAGAAAATAGGAATCATAGTAACGTTTATAATATTAACAAGCTGTACAAATTATAGTCAGGTAAACTCAGTAATTTCACTTCCTAAAAAGCTAAAAGAAGTTTCTGGAGTAGAGATGGTTGCTTCAAACCCAAATCTTTTATGGATGCATAATGATAGTGGGAATAAGAGTAAACTATACCAAGTAAATCTGGAAGGAAAAGTAGAGAAAACGGTTACTATTAATGCTAAGAACATCGATTGGGAAGATATTACTTCAGATGAAGAAGGAAACATTTACCTTGCCGATTTTGGTAACAATGCAAATACTCGTAAAGAGCTTGTAATTTTAAAGTTAAATGGTAATGATCTTATTACTAAAAAGGCTATTGATCCAGTAAAAATTCGATTTACATATCCAGATCAAAAGAAATTCCCACCTAAAAAGAAACATCGTTTTTTTGATGCAGAGAGCTTATTATACCTAAATGGGGACTTATATATTTTTACAAAGAGTAGAGTGAAAGGAGTATATGGAAAAACAAGTTTGTATAAAATCCCAGCAAAGGAAGGAACGTATGTAGCAGAGTATATTGACACATATGAAAATTGCCATAAAATGCATTGTTGGATTACTGCGGCAAGTATTTCACCAGATCATAAAAAAGTAGCGTTACTTACACATAATAAAGTATTAGTCTTTTCTAATTTTCCATCAAATAATTTTTTTAAAGGAACTTTACAAACCTATGATTTAGGGTTCGATTCTCAAAAAGAAGGGATAGACTTTAAAGATAATAACACACTTTATATTACAGACGAAAGATCTCACGGAAACGGAGGTAATTTGTATGAATTTAGTTTGAAAAAATGAGAACTATTTATACCATCCTAGTGCTAATTCTTTGCAGTTCATGTACGGGCAAAAAGTCAGCAGCTAATCCAAAAATAGACAAAGTAATAGATCGTGAAATAGTCGTTCCAGAATTTCAAACTATTATTGATTCAGCCAATGTTAAGGGGGCTATTTTGATGTATGATTTAAAAGATAATACGTTCTATTCAAATGATTTTGCATGGATCAAAAAAGGTAAATTACCAGCTTCTACATTTAAAATTACCAATTCAATTATAGCATTAGAATTAGGAATTGTTGAAAACGACAGTACTATTTTTAAATGGAATGGAGAAAGAAGAAGACTGAAAATCTGGGAGCAAGATTTAATGTTAAAAGAAGCGTTTCACTTTTCATGTGTTCCTTGTTATCAGGAGGTAGCAAGAAAAATTGGACCAGAAAGAATGTCTAAACATCTAGATAAATTAGTGTATGGAAATATAAATGTTGATTCCACTAATATTGATATGTTTTGGCTTGAAGGAACATCTAGAATTAGTCAGTTACAGCAAATAGATTTCTTAAAGAG
The DNA here is from genome assembly GCF_964511145.1 of Tenacibaculum amylolyticum. Lineage (NCBI taxonomy): Bacteria > Pseudomonadati > Bacteroidota > Flavobacteriia > Flavobacteriales > Flavobacteriaceae > Tenacibaculum > Tenacibaculum amylolyticum. Next base: position 52,636 of record NZ_CAZEFZ010000019.1, on the reverse strand, counting down.
GTTTTATCAATCGGAATTACCAATTTCTAAACGAACAGAATTGATAATGAAACGAATGATGGTGATAGAAGATACTAATAACTATATACTTCGAGGAAAAACAGGTTGGTCAATTAGAAATGGAAAAAATAATGGGTGGTTTGTAGGGTATGTAGAAACTCAAAACAACACATATTTCTTTGCTACGAACATTGTACCTAAAAAAGAATTTAATATGAGTATGTTCCCATTAATTAGAAAAAAGATAACTATGAAAGCTCTAAAAACCATGAAAATAATAAAATAAAACACAGCTAGTATATATTTAACTCCTCATATAAAGGAGTATTTTCATCTCATAATTAAGGTTCTTTTCTTCAAGAAACTTGCGTTTAATTCCTTAGGATATACCAATGATTTCTAAATAGATTTATTGCTGAATCAACCAAAGTCAATCAGTATGAGTCTAAGAAGAAAACTAAGGAATCTTGGTAGAAAAACTAAGAATGTAGCTAAAAAGGTAGGGAGTACTGTAAAGAAAACTGTAACATCTCCTGTAAGTACAGCTAAGAAAGTGGGAAGTACTGTAAAAAAAGCGACAACATCAACAGGCAGAGCAATTAAAAACGGAGCAAAAAAAGTAGGAAGTGCAGTAAAAATAACTACAAAGAAGGCTGTGCGAATTATTAAAAATACAGGAAAGAAAGTATTAAAAATCGGTGATTTTAAATTGAACTGTCATTTCTTAATATGTCATAGTAAAATAGAATTTTCAGATGAAGAAGTAGAAGCTTGGATTGCTAGGAGAGTAAACCATGCAGAGAGGCTATATGCGATGAAACCAAGATTAAAAATTAAACCAAGTTTTTCGAGAGTTAAAAATGGTGAAGAGTTTTTAAAATTAAAATTCTTTTCAGGTAAAGATTACAATTCATTTATGAATAAAAAGTTTGATAATATTTCAGGACTTTTAAAAAAAGGGAAATTACATTTTTTAATTACTGAAGAATGGAGTATCGAAGGAAAACAACCTTGCGGAAAAGCTTTTTTTATGCATTATCCTGGATGGAAAAAACATGCGATCTATATGAAAAGACATTGTGGTTTGTCTACTTTCTCACATGAATTGGGGCATGTATTTGGACTATTACATACATTTGAAAAAGTAGGTTTATGCAATAGAAAGTATCCGAAAAGAAAAGGAGGGACTAAAAAGAATGGACGTTCTAATTTAATGGATTATGAAAGAGAAAACAATGTATACATTAACGATTGTCAAGAACGAGTAGCAGCTGCAACACGCAGACGTTTAATGACAGTTACAGGAAAAGTAAAGTATTATAAATTGTCAGGGCTTTTCTAGTTGGTTGTTATTGATTTAGAAATAGAAAACTACTATTTGGAAATTTTATAGGTGTTTTTTGAAATAAAATAGAGAACTTAGCAATAGAATATTTTATGTAAGTGGTGAGTTGTTTTTAGGTTATAAATATCCTCATTTAAGATAATTTAAAACAGGTCACATATTAAATAAAACTATATGTTGAATTTACTTAAAAAATACCGACTAGAAATTTTACTTTCTGTTTTTTATGGATCTTTGGCTATTGGTGTAGTTATTATTTTTAAATAGTATTTACGAATATTAATAACCAACCAGCAACAAAAAATAAACCTCCGATAGGTGTAATAGGACCTAAAACTTTTAGTTTTTTACCAAAAGCATCAGATAATACCAACCCATAAATACTAAAAGAAAATAAGAAGATACCTACAATAAAACAATAGATAGTATTTGTATATTGTACTTGATACGTACTACCTAAGACTAATAATACAATAGCATGGTACATTTGATATTTTACGCCAGTTTCAAAACTAGCTAGTTGTTCTGTAGTTAACTTTTTCTTTAAAGCATGTGCTCCAAAAGCACCAAAAATAATAGCTAACATTCCAAATAATGCTGCAAAACCGATTGTTAATTCTTGACTCATGTTACGAAGGTACTATTAAATCGAGAAAATAGAATATTGTTTTTAACTCTAATTATTATCTATTTCAATCTAACGAATTTGAAACCAAAATTTATATACTTTTTTTAATTAGATTTTTAATGTATAGACAAAAAACAATTTTGAATGGAATTACATTCGTTTATTATTTTTTGTTAAATTCGCCAGAACTTTGAAATCTAAATAGCTATGAAATATATAATTTCAAGACAAGCATTAATGCTATCTTGTCTTTTTCTTACATTTTCAACTTTCATTTTTTCTCAATCTAATGAAAATTATGTAAAAAGAACTGAGTTTAATTCAGCAACAATACCAACAACATTAATATTGGATGAAGCTGTGTCGAATACTAGTTTTACTGCTGCTTTGTCTATTAGCCTTAAACCAGGATTTCATGGAACTCCTAACGTATATTTAAATGTATTACCTAGTAATTCAATACCGAACCAAGAAAGTATCACATATTATGATGGGTTAGGAAAACCAAAACAACAAATAGCAATAGCTCAATCTCCTGAAGGAAAAGATATAATTCAACACCTTGAATATGATGAGTTTGGTAGGGCATCAAAACAGTTTTTACCATACGAATCTTCAGGAGGAGTTTTAGGTTCATATAGAACAGGTGCTAATATTGCAACTAAAACATACTATCAAAATAACTATCCGGAAGATTTTGTAGGTGTTAATGATGTTAATTTAATAACTCCTTATTCTCAAAAAACTTTTGAATTATCTCCTCTTAATCGTTTAGAAAAACAAAGTTCTCCTGGAGAACTTTTTAAAATAGGTAGTGGTCATGAGTTAAAGTTCGAAAACAAAATTAATATCTCAAATGAGGTGAAGAAGTATACAGTGAATTCTGATGGAACTCTAGATGGAGGAAACTTGTATTATAACGAAGGGGAACTTATTAAAAATGTCTCAAAAGGACAAAACTGGAAAGTCTCAGATGGAAAGAATTATACTACTGAAGAATTCAAAGATAAACTTGGGAAAATTATTCTAAAAAGAGTATACAATGATAATTTACCACATGATACTTATTTTGTTTATGACGATTTCGATAATTTAAAATATGTTCTTCCTCCAAAACTAGTGGAAGCTTATTCAAATAATACAGTTTATAGTAATTATACTACTAGTTGGTCACTTAATGATTTTTTGCAAGATAGTGCAACACCTAACTCATTAAGTTTTGAGGTAATTAATGATATCATTAATATTAATGGAACTTTCACTAACTCAAACTTTTCTACATTTAAATTAAATTCGTCAACTTCTAAAAACATAAATATTACTCCTTCCATACCAAATATGTCTATTGGGACAATTAGAGGATTAGTAGGATGGCATTCTCTAACAATTGCTCCTATATATGAAGATGTTGGGGAAATTAAAATAGAAAATGGTAATTTGGTTATTTCAAGAATTGAAGATAGAGGTTTTTTTCATGCCGAAATTAATATTTCTAAAACACTCGCAAATTCTAGCATTATACCTCAAGAAATATTGAATAACCTCGCATATCAGTACAAATATGATGAATGGAATAGGTTAGTAGAAAAGAAATTACCAGGGAAACAATGGGAATATGTAATCTATGATTCACATGATAAGCCTATTTTAACTCAGGATGGTGCATTGAGATCAGATAATTTATGGGCATTTACAAAGTATGATAATTATGGAAGAATTATTTATAAAGGATTATACTCAAGCACAAAATCTAGAAATAATTTACAAGTAGAAGTAGATAGTTATATTGACGGGAATAATAAAAATAATTCTGAAGAAAGAATTTCTTCTACAAAAATAATAGGTCAAATAGCTCTAAATTATAGTAATACAGCATTTCCAATAACTAATATTACTGAGGTTTTATCTGTAAGTTATTATGACGACTATAACTTTGTAGATTCAGATAAACCAGCTATCCCATCGTCAGTTTTAAACCAAACGATTACAACAAGGACTAATGGATTAATGACTGCTTCGTGGATAAAAACATTAAACCAAAATACATGGTCTAAAGCTTATACTTTTTATGATGAAAAGGCCAGGGCATTAAGAGTGCATTCCAAAAATCACTTAGGAGGATACACAGTTGTTGATAGTCAAATTGATTTTGGCGGAACTGTAACAAAAACCATTTCATCTCACAAAAAAACAACTTCAGAACCTCTAATAACTATTGTTGATGAATTTGAATATGATCATGCTAAAAGATTAAAAAAGCAAGTACAACAAATTAATAATGGACCAAAGGAAGTTATTGCTGCTAATAGTTATGATGGAATAGGTATGTTAGTAGAAAAGAAGGTTGGAGGTGCTACGACTACACCATTGCAAACAATAGATTATAAATATAATATAAAAGGAGCTTTAACACATATTAATGATGTGAATAGTGATTTATCTACAGCTTCAGATAATGATATTTTTGCTTTTAAATTGAATTATGAAAAAACTACAGAAGGAACAGCTAGTGTCCCTCAATTATTTAATGGAAATGTAACACAAACTATTTGGAAAAATAGTATTATAAATGATAAACAAAGTTATACTTATAATTATGATGCGTTAAGTAGAATAACAGGTGCAAATTATAGAAAAGGGAATTCTTTAAATACTGATGGAGGAAAGTTTGGAGTTTCAAATATTACATATGATAAAGGAGGAAATATCGGTACACTACAGAGGACAGGAGTAAGTGGTCAAATTGATAATCTGACTTATACATATGAAGAAATAGATTCACAAACGACCAATAAATTAGTAGATGTAGTAGACTCTACAAATAATCCAGAAGGATACAGAGATACTAATGCTTCAGGAGAGAATTTTAGTTATGATAGTAATGGACGCTTAATAGGTGATAAAAATAAAGGCATAACAAATATTTTTTATAATCATTTAGACTTGCCAAAGGAGATTATATTTTCTAATGGAAATAAAATAGAGATTATATATGATGCAGCAGGAAACAAATTAGAAAAACTATTTATAACTTCTGGAGGAAACACCAAAACATTATATGTTAATGGATTTCAATATCAAAATGACCAGCTACAATTTTTTCCTCATTCTGAAGGATACACATATAAAGCGGGAAGTGATTTCAAATATGCCTATGTATATAATGATCATTTAGGAAATAATCGAGTGAGTTATTCTGATGTTGATGGAGATGGAACAATAAGTAGTAGTGAAATTTTTAGTAAAACAGATTATTACCCTTTTGGTTTAACACATAATGGAGAACACATTGCAGGAATAGGAAGCAATTATAATTATAAGTACCAAGGAAAAGAATTACAGATAGAAAATAATTTACAACAGTATGATTTTGGATCGAGGGTTTATGATGGTTCAATTGGTCGCTGGTTTGTTGTAGATCCACAAGGAGACCAATTCTATTGGATGTCACCTTATGGAGCTATGGGGAATAACCCTATTGTAGTTGTAGATCCTGATGGAGAGTTTTGGTTTGTTTTAGCAGGAGCCTTAATTGGAGGATATATAGGAGCTAGCTTACAACAAAAATCATTTAACCCAGGGAATTGGGGGAATGACTGGTGGAAAGGTGCATTAGTAGGTTCTGTTTTAGGAGCATATGGGGCTCAATCACTAATGACAGGATTATTCAAAGGAAGTTCCTTTTTTGCGGGTAAAAAAACAGTATTTACTAAAATTCTAATGGCTTCTGGAAAAGCAATGAAAAATTCGTATATATCTGGATTAACATCTAATCTTGAATTTGATGAAAATGGTTTAACAGTTGATTTTAGTTTTGATTTAGATAAAGCTTTAAAAGCAGGAGCATTAGCTGGTGTTGGTAGTTTAATAGGAGGTCATCTTGATAAACTGTATAAACCAGCAACACATGAATTTAAAAATGGAGGAGTTGTAGAAAAGACTGCAGCCAGTGGTTTACTTAAAGATTCAAAATTTTTAGGAAATATGTCTAGAAATCTAGCAAGTAATGTAACAGGAGGTGTTTTTTCTAACTTAATAGATGGTAAACCAGCATTTAAAAATTTGAGTTATTTAAAATTTGCAAATGGTTTAGTTGAATTTGGAGAAGGGAAGAAAATCGTAAATACAAGTACAAGTACGTTAATAAGTAATGGTGTTAGCTTTGGAAAAGCAGCTTATACAGGTACACTTGGAGATTTTGATTTTAATAATTTTAGCTTTGACAGTAGTGAAACGAAAGCAGTTTTTAAATATAAGGTAAAGGAAATTTTCCCAGGAAACCTTAAAGTTATGGATATATTACCCCACGGGTTAGCTGTAGGTGCTTCATTAATAGGTACTGCTTCTGTAATTGGACTTAAAGTTAAATAAGTATTATAAACTGGAAAAAACGATACTATGTATCTAATGTATTCTCATATTTTTCTTTCAGGTATAATTGTAGATGATTGAAAATACAGTTAATGAATTTAGTCATAGAAATATATCAAGTGATAAAAGAGTATAAAAAATAAACAAATATGAAAAAGATTATTTTAAACATATTGTTCTTAGTTATATGCATACCATTTTATGGTCAAAGGGAGGCAGTAGAACCAGTCTTACCAGAAAGTTCTCCGTTTCATTTAGGAAAAGACATTGAAGGGTCAATACAAAATTCTATAAATAAAGCTACAGGTAAAGTTATTTTCTCAGTACCTATATCAACAATAAATGCAAATACAGTTGCTACCAATATTTCGTTAACTTATAATGGAGATTCAGCCTTAGAAGAAGCAAAAAACACCAATGAATTTAATCCTACTAGTACTTTAGGAGTTGGATTTAGTTTTGCTGTACCAAAAATAGTTGTTGACCATAAGGATACGGCAGCTAGAGATGATGATACTTTTTATCTTATAGATGGAAATAGTACGGAACTAATATGTGTGGCAAAAACAGATGAATATTTAGAATTTAAACCCAAAAAATATGCACCTTGGAAGATTAAATATTATTTAGGTAACAATGATTATTGGAGTATTATTAAAGAAGATGGAGTTATTTATCAATATGGAGCTGTCCCGTCTGATGGTGTTTTGAGAACAAATGCTAAATCTTATGTTTCTACTTGGGGTAATTGGATAGGAAATTCTAATCAAAACCCAACAGGTAATTTAGTTACTGAGTGGTATTTGTACAAGATTAAAGACCAATGGGATAATTATATCCACTTTAAATATGATAAAGTCATTGGTAAATTAAACTCACAGTTTCCAAATGCAACTTTAAATAAACATACAGAAGCAGTTTACATTAGAGAAATTGAATCATCAAACAATTCTAAGGTAACATTTACATATGGAGATAAAATTCCACAAGAATACTTTGAACCTCATACAGAGCAAGCTGAACCTGATGCTTATCAAGAGAAATATGAGAAAAAATACTTACAAAACATTCAAACATTTAATTCAAATAATGAGTTAGTTTTTAAATATAAATTTGAATATAATTTAGTAAATATTTCAGACCCTACTAAGCCTTATATTGGGAAAAGATATTTAACAAGAATCATTCAAGAGAATAAAAATGGAGAATCATTACCTCCGCAAGAATTCGAGTATAATATAACTGGAGACTTTAAAGGAAGTTTGAGTAAGATTACATATCCAACAGGAGGTTCTGTAAGTTATAATTACGCTAAGAAAACATTATTTTATAATAGTGCAAATAGATTTGTAGGAAACCAACCTAATGTTTCAGGGTATCAATTAGAAGCTTCTTTAAATGTAGGAGATTACGTCCTTGATTTATATAGAACAGTTAACTCGGTTAGTGGTAATTTATATAGATATAAAATAATTCGTTACCATTGGACAGGAGAAAATTGGAGTACTAATGAGTTTACATTTCCACATTTATTGACATGGGATTATGGAGATTTACATTGGAGGTTCGATGGTTTTAAAATGGTAGTTGCGCCAGACTATTATGGCTTTATGTACCACAATAGAGCTAATAAAACAGCTAATTTATATTTATTTCACTTAAAGAATGATGGTAAAACTTGGACATCTTCTTCTTTGTATAACTCTTCAATAGAATCTAAAAATAAAAGTCCTTATGTTGAAGATCCAAGTTTTTTAAATGGTGAGAATTTTGTTGCAATAGGAACTAAAAGATCAGGAGAATTAAGAATTTATACTTGGAATGGGATAAACTGGAATTATAAATATATAGAGCAAAATGCTGGTGAGTATTATTACGCGGCAAGAAATAACTTTATTTTATCATTAAATGAAGATGGTTCGAAAGATTTATCCAATAATATATTCTACGATGATAATTATTACATACACTATTTAGATAGTGAAAAAAAGTGGCACACTAAATCTTGGACACAGAGAGCATTACAGAGTATGAGAACTGTAGAAGAAGGTAGTTATTTTTATCCGAGTAACGCTCTTTCTGCTTATGTAGCAGATGACAATCCAGAATATTTTTTAAGATGGGATAAAAACTATAATCTAACTAATGTAGATAATGTTCTTGGTGGGTATAGTGATCAAATTCCTATTTATAATGTTAATGGAGAAATGTTTGCCGTTGATAATACATATAAGCAAGGTTTTAGAAGTCCTAACAGTAATTTACATAAATTGGCTAGATTTAACGGGATAGATTGGAGCAGATTAGGTTTAAATAGTAATACTAGAACCAGAGGATATTCTAAAGATTTAATTTTTTATCAGAGAAATAATACATCTTCATATTCACTATATAACCCAAATGATAATAACTGGTATTCTGGAGATGTACAATATGCTACTAGCACAACTATTACAGATTATAGTCCTAGAACTACTATTTTTGGAAAATTTATTTTTATAGATAAATATCTTTATAAGCTTAATGAGAATCCTTTTTCTGCACCTAATTTGAGTCCTTTTACTTTTCTTGAAAATATGCCTTTTGAAGTAAGACTTGCTGTATCTAACGGATATAACAAAGGATATGTTTCTTCTGCAGAGTTGTATTTGGCCCCAGGATATTCAACTACAATAAATACAAGACTTTATTACATTAATAAGAAAACAGGTAGAAGGTCATATATCAATTTTGATGGTAAATTTGGAATGGAGGGATTAGTTGATTTTGGTGGATATTTACAATTCTTAAATGGTAACTCAATTTACTTAAGAAATATAGGAACATTTAATCCAACGGGACCAAATTCTAATGTTTCAAAATATTTATATCATTTTATCGACGATCAAATAGAACAAAATGTATACGATATTGTTGTAGATAATATACAAATTGACAATAAATTAGATCCATTAAGAAAAATTAAGTTTTCTTTCGAAGATTATTCTTATTTGTCTGATGAAACAGCTTTTTATGGTAAGGTAACTACAGAGCATAAAGGATTTGGGAATAGTAATAACGGAAAAATAATTAATTTCTTTAATACAGGGACTTCTGATTTACGTCTTATAGGTACTCCTATAAAAACAGAAATTAGAGATTCAAATAATATATTGAAAAGCGAGATGATATATGATACAGATGTATTTTTGAAAAACTACTTCAATTCATCTAATGTTTCTGTTGGTAGAGGATATTATGTTAGAACAACTCAAAAAACGGAAAACCTTATACAAGAAAACGGTTCTTTAACCTCAAAAGAAGAGTATCGATATAACAATCTCGGCTTATTAGATACTAAAACTATAGTATCTAGTAATGGAGAAAGTTCGGTTACAACTACCACACTTTATGCAAATTTATTGTATCCTTTTTTAAATGATAAAAATATAATGAATCAACCAGGGAAGTTGATTCAGAAAAGAGGTGATAAGATTATAGGTGTTTCAGAAACTAAGTGGAAAGAAGAGAATAACAGAGTTTATCCATACCAAATGTTAGCAGGTATTTCTAAAACTAAAGTTTTAACTGAGATAACAAAAGTTAATAATCTAGGACTTGCTCAAGAAGAAAATAACGGAAAAGGTATTTATAGTGTAAATTTATTTGGATATGATAATAAGTATCAAGTAGCAAAAATTAACAATGCAACATATAATCAAGTTATCGCTAATTTAGATGTGTCATACGCTACATTACAAACGTTAAACTCTGCTTCTTTAAAAACAGAATTACTAAAGTTATACACTAGATTACCAAATGCTTCAATTACTTTGTCTTTGTATGATAATAATGGTAATATAATATCAAATATAGATACCCGAAAGGAGCAAGTTAATTATTTCTATGATGCTTATAATAGGCAAGTTTACACAACAGATGCCCAAGGGAATAAATTAAATCAAACTGAATATAATTTTAAACAATAATTATTTTACTGTTCAAAAATAAAAAGAGCTTCTTATGAGGCTCTTTTTTATTTTAAAAACGTGTGAAGTTATCTTTATTTCAACCCCAATAAATTTTGAAGTTGTAGTTTATATGTTCTACCAATAGGAATCGTATGCTCTTTAATAACAATTCTATTTCCTTCAATAAAGTTGATATGTTGTTTTGCAACTATAAAAGATTTATGCACTTGTATGAAGTCTTCAGTTGGTAGTTTTGTAATTAACTCAGAGAGTTTTTCTCTAATAACTATACTAGTATCTTTCGTAATTAACTTACAATAATTACCAATAGCTTCTATATAATGAATAGTATTTTGATCGATTTGTATTAGTTTCTTATCAGACTTAAAAAAGAAGGATTTGCTTTTCTCTTTAGAAGTAGTTGTAATACTAGCAGGAGTTGTTTGTGTTTCCTGAAGTTTATTAATTGCTTTTAAAAAACGTTCAAAACTAAAAGGTTTTAATAAATAATCAATAACGTTTAATTCATAGCCTTCTATAGCATATTCTTTATAGGCAGAGGTTACAATAACTTTAGGAGGATTGGCTAGTGTTTTTAAAAAATCAAACCCTTTTAATTTGGGCATATTTAGATCTAAAAAAATCAAATCTACAGAACGTTTATTTAAAACCTCTATAGCTTCAAAAGCATTGTAACAATTCTTAATGAGTTGCATGTTTGGTAAATTATCACAATAATCTTTTAGAATATCATGGGCTATATATTCGTCGTCTATTATTAGGTAACTAATCATAAATTAATATTCAATGTTGCGGTAAAAAGAGTGTCTTTTTTTTGTTGCGAGAACTTGTGATTGTTCGGATAAATCAGTTCTAATCTACGTTTTAAATTTTTTAAACCAATACCTTCTGTTTCGCTCATGTAAGAAGGATCTACATTATTTTCAATAACAAAAGTTAATTGCTGTTCTTGAGCTGTAATTTGAATATTGATAAAAGCATCTTCACATAAATTTTCTACTCCATGTTTAAATGCATTTTCAACTAAATTAATAAATAATAAAGGAACAATTTTATAATCAGGTTGATCTATGTTTTTTTGAAAAGAGATTTGTGTTTTCTTATGATACCGAGAAGTATGAATATGAATGTAATTCTCTATAAATGTAATCTCATCTGCTAATGAAACTAATTTTTTCTCACCTTCATAAATGCTATAACGCATCATATCAGACAATGTTAAAATAAGTTGCTGTGCTTTATCAGTATCTTTTTTTACTAAACCGTATAAATTATTAAGCGTATTGAAAAAGAAATGTGGATTTACCTGACTTTTTAAATGTAGTAATTCATTCTTTTTTTGTTCGTTTTTTATATCAATCAGTGATTTTAATTGCATAACTAACCAAGCTATACTTAATACAAGTAATAGTATATAATATCCTATGATAGTTAACGCAATTGGTAAAGGTGTGTTATCAAAAACAACAACAGAATCTTTGTCTAAGAACAAAACTTCATATCCAATACTTACAATTGGAATTATAAGGCTAATAATTACAAATCCTTTTAATAAAACTACTTTATGTTGTTGTATCCATTGTATCATATTTCAAATGTAAGATTAAACGAAGATACTGACTAGTTTTTGGGATGAACTGCATTTTTTGAATAGGTAAGAGAGTTGTTTTAGTGACAAACGCCATAACAGTTACAATTCGTACAGTTTTGTATAATTTGAAAGTAACTCATCACATTCTTTTTGAAGGAAGAAATCCCTCAGATAGTTTTGAATCGAATTTTAAAAACTATCAACATGAAAAAAAGAATCATAACCTATGTGAAAAATATTACAGGAACCTTATTTATATTATTAGTTACTGGCCTTTGTATGCTTTTGTTTATGAATGGAACATTAGGATATGAAACGAACCCGTTACGATGGAATCTTCATAATGAAGGACCGTATGTGTTTTATGAAAATGATAGTACGGTTAGTGTAAATTATATTCAAGGAAATAAAAAAGAAGGCTTTTCGGTTGCTAAAAAAGAATATCCGATAAATAATTCTGTTGAAGTCAATTCTCATTTTGTTTTAGATAATACAGAATTTACAATTCCATTAGATTTTAGTTTTGAAACACCAAAGGCTATGTATAGCGATGGGAACAAAATAATAGCGATTTCAGATATAGAAAGTAATTATAAAACCTTTCGAGATTTTTTGCTTACGCATAAAGTTATTGACACAAATTTAGAATGGATTTTTGGAGAAGGACATTTGGTATTAGTGGGCGATTTTGTAGATAGAGGGGATTCTACAACCCAATTACTTTGGTTTATTTATAGCTTAGAACAGCAAGCTAAAAAACAAGGAGGAAAAGTACACTTTATCTTAGGCAATCATGAGCTGAAAAATTTACAAGGAAACTTTAAATCTACAACCCAAAAATATAGAGCTGTAGCTAATATTCTAGAAAAACAACTATTCGATTTATATAGCGAAAACTCGTTTTTAGGAAAATGGCTTACCAGTAAAAATACGATAGAAGTAATTAATGGATATGTATTCGTTCATGGTGGATTGCATCCTTCAATAGCAAAAACGCCATATACATTAGAAGAAATTAATGAACAGGTAAAAACGTCATACAGAAAAGGATATTATCCTAAAAAAGAGAAACAATTATTAACATCTACAAAAACAGGAATTGCATGGTATAGAGGCTATTTTAAAGAAAATTTAAGCGAAGAAGAAGTAACAGCACCTATAAAACAGTTTAAAGCAAAAGCAGTTGTTGTAGGACATACTATTCAGAATAAAGTAAAAGAATTATTTAACGGAAAAGTAATTGCAATAGATGTAAAACACCCTGAGGATTATCAAAAGAGTTGGCCAGCTAAAAAATCGGAAGGATTATTAATAGAGAACAACACGTGTTATAGAATTTTGAGCGATGGAGAGCGAGTGATGCTGTAATTTTACTTGGTGAAAAAATAGCCTAGGAAACTTCCTAGGCTATTTTGAATAGTATATTTTATGAGTCATAATTAGACTTTTAGCGTCATTCCGAATTTATTTCGGAATCTCATCATCCTATTAAACAGTGATTGGGGATGAGAACCTGAAACAAGTTCAGGTTAATGTTTGTTATTTATTATGTATTACGGATAATCATTATATTTTAAGTTTCTTTAAAAGTTAAATCCTAAACTAAAAGAAAAACGATTTCCGTCATCACCTTTAAATAAGGAAATATTTGCTGTAAACATATCTAAACCACTTAACCAAACAGAACCACCATAACTAGAATTCCACACAGAAGATGCTGGTGCAAAAGGACTCCAAACTTTTCCATAATCGAAACCACTAGTAACCCCAAGTTTTAAAGGAATGAAGGCTTTAAAGCTAGCTAATCTTAAACGTAAGTCGTTCATGTGATAAAAGCTCTCGGTACCTGTAAAACGTTGATTGTTGTACCCACGTAATCCTACATTTCCACCCAATACAGCAGCATGGTAAATTTGGAAACGATTTCTAAAGTTAATTTGACTTCCAATTTCTGAAGCAAATACCAAACTTCTATTTGGTACTAAATTTTGATAGATAGCAAGCGAAGTTTTTAAGTATCCAAAATGTCTATCTGTAAATTCTGTATTCATTTTTGCTCCAACGGCCAAATCAAAGTCCATTCCTTTAGTAGGGAAACTTTCATTATCTACTCTGTGATGGTTAAAATATACTTCACCACCTACAAAATAATTACGATCGAAAATATTAATAGGTCCGTTAGAAAAATTAGCGGAACTAATATTTCTTCCAGGTGTATTTTCAACTTTAACAGCTTCAAAAGAACCAGTTAATTTTAATGTGCTACCCCAATCGTATCTTCTTACTAAAGAAGAGTTGATATTAAATTCTTCTTTTTTAACGCGGTAGAAATCTAAATTAAAGTTTTGGTCGAATACAGATTGATTTCCCCATCCAAAGAAGTTAAAAGCATAATTACTACTTGTTGCTCTTGCTGCTAATTCTAGACTCCATTTTCCAATAAACTCAGAAAACTCTCCAGCATAACTAACGTCAAAACCACTTGTGCTAGAATAATAATTAGCTGTTAAATTATGTTCGTTATCAAACGGTCTTTTCTTAAAACCATAACGTGTATGTGTAACATCTACACCAAAAAACAATCCGTCATCTGGGTTAAACCCTATGCTAGGAAATACTAAAGTAGTATTGTTTTCAATATCTCTATGGTTGTATGTATTTTTAAAGTAATTATCTTCTCTTAAATCGGCTAATTCTTTGCCTCCTTTTACTGTATTTTTCTTAGAAACAAAATCGTATACTTTTGTTTTTTTGCTCCAGCCAGCAACAGAAGAAGTATCGTTATACGTATCATGATTACGCCCTCCAATTAATCGAATTAAAATACCATCGTCTACATCGCCAGAAATATAAAATTCATCTTCACCATTTAATCCATATAATTGTACTTCGTCAGTTTCATCTGTTTTAAAAATACGATCGTAAATTTTTATATCTTTTCTAAAGATTTCTATACTCGTTTCATCATCGTTCAAACGCTTAATAATAAACTTATCATCCTTATCAGTTCCTACAACCTGAACTTTCTTAGCTTGTTTTTTATAATATTCTCTAGCAAATTTTTTCAATTTATCTCTACGCGATTTGATTTGTGAGATTAACTCCTTTCCATCAATATCATAAATGTTCTTAGGGAACTTTTTAATTGAAGCTTCAATTACATCATCAGTAAGATGCTTTTGAACATAATCAGCTTCTGCTAACCATTCGTCTAATGTTAATTGATTTAAGAATTCTGCATCAAAGAATCGTGGATAGTTATTATACCACTTCATATCTTTAATATCATCTCCCATAGATTGCATGTTTTTTACAAGAGGAGTATTCAATTTAAAAAGAGGAATTAACAATCCATCAAACTTAGAAAAAGGCTGATCTCGATCTCTAGGAATTGGTCTATAATACGTTTTACCTTCATCTGTTTTAAAAGAAGCAAAACGCCATTGATCTTCATGTCTATCCCAGTCGCCAATAACCATATCAAATAAACGAGAACGTATTGCAAAATTTTGATCTACTGAATGTTTTCCGTTTTTTCTAATTTTTTCTAGAACATCGTAGGTACTTATAATTTTTTTAGAATTACCAAAAGAAGCAATATCTTCTCTGTTTCCTGAAGGACGTTCTTCTAATAAATATAAACCACCACCAAAAACGTCGTTATACATTCCTAAGGCAGGTTGTTTAGGCATGTAATATAATTTTGGATTTGTATGATAAATTCCTGCTGCTTCTGCCATATCAGGAATTACAAAGGCAGCATAAGGGTGCGACATGGTAAAAATATCTTGTACTACATCTACTAAAAAAGTTCCTTTAAGAACTCCACCCATAATTCTACTTCCATCTTTATACATAGATCGAAGTACGTATTGCTTTCCTTCTGGATTTTCTAAACGTAAAGAGTTAGTTTGATTACCACCACCACGACGAATAGGTTTTAATCCGCCATATACCTTATCCAATTCTAAAACAGGAACTGTAATTTCTTTACCGTATTTTTCTCTGTTTAAATCTCCCCACATGAATTTGTGAAAACCAGAAACATCTACAGCGTCTTTAGGGTATAAAGAAGTAGTTACTTCTTTTTTATGTGCATTGTATTCAGAAAAATCAATAGTATCTACATCAACTCGTTTAAACGGAGCTATAATTTGCTTGCTAAAAAGTAATTTGTTGCCATCCTTATCATTCGCAGCATAATATTCAATAACAGCAGATCCGTCTTTGTAAAAGTTTAATTGAGCATATCCATAATTTCCATAGGTAAACTCAGCACCATAACCAATTAAAGCAGGAGAAGTTTTAGAACCTGAACCACTAATAACTTGTTTAAAACCATTGTTGTTTATGTATTGTAAGTTGTGTTCATGACCGCTAACAAAAACAATATTATTTTTAAAATCACTAGCTATTGTTTCTATTTCAGTAACAAGATCGTTGTATTGCTGATTGAAATTATCTGTTTGAATTCCAGCATGAGAACGAATAACATTTTTCAAAGTTCCTAATACAGGAATCGGACTCATATGATCTTTAAAAGAAAAACTACCTCCATGAGGACCGTTAGAATACAGAGGATGATGCATTGCAACAACCACATTTTTATAACGGTTCTTTTTAAATAAACTCCACAATTCTTCAATAAAACGTTCTCGAGTTCTAATATCACAGTTGTCGTTAATTTTTGGTTCTTCATCCCAGTCCATAATAAACCAACGACTGTCTATGGTAATTAAAGTTAATTCATCATTAATATTAATCTTATCTAAACCACAACCGTTTTCAGGTAGAAAAGAATTTTTACCCAATGCTTTTTCAACCATTTTCTCTTGACGTTTTAAACCGTCTACACCATTATACCAATCATGATTTCCTGGAATAAAAATTGGTTGTCCTTTATAATCTTTTAAAGCATCGATTTGAACTTGTAATCTGTGTTTTGTAAGCTCGTAATCTGGATGACTTTTAGGGTACATTCCATAAGGATAAATATTGTCTCCTAAAAAGATCGCAGCGCTATTTTTAGATGCTTTATCTAATGTTTTTTCAAAATAATTAAGAGCTACAGGAGCTTTATTATCTTTAGCATTTCCTGCATCACCAATTAAATAAAAGGAATAGACAGGTTTTTGCTCATTTTTAGGTGTGACAAATTTTTGTTTATCTAGGTATTGAGCCTTATAACTAGCACATCCTGTAATGATTAGTAGTAAGGCTGCTGAAAATAAACGTTTTGTGGTCATAATAATAAGTTAGTTCTATACAAAAATACAAATTAGTTCAAAGATCGATATTTTGCGGGTGTTAGTCCTGTTTTTTGTTTAAAAAGCTTACTAAAATGTTGGGGGTATCCAAAACCTAAATCGTAGGCAATTTCACTTACAGAACTAGTACTGCTTAGTAGTTGATCTTTTGCTTTACTTACAATGAATGAATGGATATGTTCTTTAGCACTTTTTCCGGTTTCCTTTTTTAATAAATCGCTTAAATAATTTGGAGACATATTGAGTTGTTCTCCACAATATTTTACAGTTGGAATTCCTAATTGATAGGGTTTTTCTGAGTTGAAATAATTCTTTAAAAAGATTTCAAATTCCGAAATATGATCTTGATGTAAATTCGTTCTTACATAAAATTGCCTGTCGTAATAACGATCGCAATAGTTTAGTAGCAATTCTATATTAGAGGTAATTAATTTTTGACTATGCTTATCGATATTTTGCTGGTATTCCTTTTTTATTTTTAGAATAATATCAGTTACTATTTGCTGTTCGTCATCAGATAAATGCAAAGCTTCATGTACTTCATAATCGAAAAAAGAATAGTTATTAATGTTTTTGCCTAACTCAGATTTTCGAATTAAATCTGGATGAAAAAATAAAAACCAGCCTTTTGTAGTATCCTCAACAGTTTCATCATTTGAAGAGATTACTTGCTCAGGTTTCGTAAAGACCATAGTTCCGTCTGAAAAATCATAAGAATTCCTACCATAGTTTAAAGAACAAGTAATTCCATCTTTTAATGAAATCATATAAAACCCTAATGCAAATTTTATATCTGTATATGTTATAACTTTTGGAAGTTCTTCCATTTTAATTACAGAAATCAAAGGATGTTTAGGGGAAGGAAGTCCCCAAAACTTATGTCCTTCTTCTATGGTATTGATATTTACAATCATGTATATAAATATAAGATATTCTAGAAAGAGTTATTTTTAGTTTATTTCCTGCATTTGACGCACTTGTTTTAAAAGCATTTTTTTGGGAGTAAATGGGAGCATTTTCATCATTACTTTTTGAGAAAAAGTGAGTCCAGAAACTACATCTAATTTTCCCGAAAGCATTCCATCATAACCATCTTTCGCCACCGAACGAGCGCTTACTGGTTTTTCAAATAAATTAGTTTTGTCCATTCCAGAAGTTGAAGCAAATTCTGTGGCCGTTGCACCAGGCATTAAATTCGTAACCGTAATGTTTGTATCATGTAACTCTTCGGCAATAGCATTACTAAAAAACGTAACATAAGCTTTAGTTGCATAATATACAGCTTGTAATGGACCAGGTAAAAAACTAGCTGTTGAAGACACATTCAATATTTTACCGCGATTTCTAGCTACAAAGTCAGGTAAAAAATAACGAGTTAATGCTGTTAGTGCAACAACATTTAAATTGATCATTGCTAAATCTTGTTCCCATGCTCTTTCATGGAATTTCCCATGACCACCAAATCCAGCATTGTTTATTAAATAATCTACAGTAATGTTTTCTTGTGTTATTTCGTCGTAAATTTCTTTGGCCGCTTCTGGCTGTGTTAAATCTTTTACGATGATTTTAACCGAGATTTCATAAGTTCTTTCTAAATTGGCTTTAATAGCAGCTAATTTATCTTGTCTTCTGGCAATAATAATAAGGTCACCATTTTGTTCTGCATGTAATTGTGCGAATTCTTTTCCTAATCCGCTACTTGCTCCAGTTATTAAGGCTACGTTTTTCATGTATTGTATTGGTTTTTAGAATTATACAACAAAATTAGCCTTGGGATAACGTTAAAAAGTATAGATTTTACAGAATAAAGTATATAAATTACTTATTTGGAGAAGAGAG
>NZ_CAZEFZ010000019.1:0-33619 GCF_964511145.1 Tenacibaculum amylolyticum | reverse complement strand
AAAGTGGTGCTCGAATTTTTCGAGCACCACTTTTTTTAATCTAACTGTATTTTATTTATAGTAAAGACCATATTGTTTATTGGTCCTGTTATTTCATTTATTCTTGAGTTCGTATAGTATAATTCATTGTCATAAATACTAAAGGTATCGGCCCATTTTACTTTTTCTCCTTGTGCAAAGACATTCATTTCCCCAGTAGCAACATTTAGTTGAACAATTCCATTTTTTTCTAAATCGGCTAAATATAAATTGTTATTGCTATCGAAAATCATTCCGTCTGGAGCAGGTGTTTTTTTAATAAGTTGAACACTAGCCTGAATCTGTTCTTCAGTCCCATTAATTAATGTGTTTGTAGGAACAGCGTATAAGTTATATCCAGTTAAAGCATGATAATAGAGTAATTCTCTTTTTGGATCTAAAGCGATTCCATCTGAGTGAACGGTATTATTCCAAGAAGTACCATTAAAGTTTAAGTGATCTACTTCAGCCAATGTTGAAGAATGATTATCTAATACACGTTTAAAATTACCAGAGTTTAAATCTAATACAACTAAACCTGCATGACCAGAATCTGTCATATAAGCCGTTCCATTTTTTAAATCGATACGAATATCATTTATATACGAATCTTTATGATAAGCGTCTTCAGGTAAAACATATGTTTTTGCCAACTGATTTGTTGTTAGATCAAAAACAAAGATTCTAGGATTGTTTATCACTCCTTTAAATTCTGGGTTGCGAGTATCGATAACATATAATTTATCTTTAGCGGCAACTACAGATTGTACTGCGACAAATAAAGAATCACTGACAGGATTTCCTATTTTCCATGAATTCCATTCAGTATTAGGATATGGCATCGCTTTCCCTTTTTCACCTACAGCTACAACAGCATTGGTAACACCTTTTCTCCATCTAGGGAAGTTAGCGAAAATTCTTCCATTTTGACTTACCGTTACACCAGTAATCTGTTGTCCAGTAAAAGCGGCAACCTCAATAATTTTTCTGTCTTTTTTGTTAGCACAACTCATTAAAACCGTTAGAGCTACAATAGCTATTAGTTTCTTCATACAACTGTGTTTTTTGATTTTATTAAAGGAAATAATTTATAATGTAAAATTACTTAAAATACTTGAAGTACTATTTACAAAACAGCATTAGAAATCTGAAAAAAAATCAGCATAAAAAATAATTGGAGTATGCTAATTAAGATGTGTTATTTTGATTGTTGTATTTGAATAGGCTGATCGAATAAATTAACGCCACCTTTAACAGCAAAATCTAAAGTTGTTACTGCATAGGCAATAGAGATATCCTCTTGCTCAAAACGACTCTTAATACGCATAATAATATCATTTTTTGCGTTTAAATAATCTGTTTGATGCGTAAATTTTATCCAAAAACGTAATTCGAAATTATAAGTAGAATCGCCAATATCTGTAAAATAAAAGTCAATTCCTTCTTTTTTTAGAAGTCCAGTTATTTTACTAGCTTCTTCTAAAGAAACTTTTTTTACGAGTGCTAGATCATCTCCATAAGAAACACCAGTTTTTAGAATTACACGTCGTTTTCCAAAAGTAGAGTAATTGGTAAAAGAACTGTTATATATAATTTGATTTGGGACAAACACTTCTTGTCCAGCAATAGTTTTTACAGAAGTAGTAATCCAACTAATATCTTTAATTGTTCCAAAAGTACCATTGAGTTCTACCCAATCTCCATCTTTAAATGGTCGTTGCATGTTTAGTAAAAAGCCAGCAAAAGCATTTGATGCAATATCTTTAAAAGCAAAACCAGCAACAATACCTACAATTCCAGCTCCTGCTAATAGTTTTGAAAGAACACCTTCCAAACCTAAAACTTCTAATGCTAAAAATACACCAGATAATAGAAAGAAAAAGTAAATTCCAGTAGATATAACTTTTGCTATATCGTGTTGTTGCTTCTTAAATATTTTGGTGTAGAATTTTAATCCAGCATTTCTAAAAAACTTAGCTATAAAATAAAAAACAACGAGTATTATGATAGCTAAAACTATTTTTGGCAAATAATTAAATATGGAGTGTTGCCACTTATCTAATAAGTCTCTTGTGTCTTTTATGCTATCCATGTATAGTATAAGCTATTTTCTTAGCTGTAAAGTTAGTAAAATACTAAGAATAGAAAAGTACTGTAAAGTATGTTGTTATTAATTTTTCCTTATCGTAATTTGAAATTACGTTTACTTATTTTTTTGCATTTGGTTAAAGAAGAATTTGATAACTTCAAAATTAACCTCAGAGGTTGTCCAATGCCCTACATCTTCGTATGTTTTAAAAATTGGATGAATATTATTTTCGTGATATAAATCTTGGCATTTTAAATACCTCTTAAGTACAGTTTTACCAATGTTATTATTAATAACTGCACGTTCATTTTTTGTGTAAGCATCATCAAATTGAACAGCATCATTATTATCTAATTTACCCATGTAGATAAATTGTGGAATATCTTTGTATGTACTACTATCAAATTGTTTTTTAAATAAACTATTGAAATCAGCAGTTCCAATAGGGTAATTAAGTTGGATACCATTTATCTTTTTCATAGGTAACATTAATTCACCATTAAAACCTCCAATTGCTAATGCTTGTATAGTTGTAGGATGTATAAATGAAAAACGATTTGTAAATGTTGCAGAAGCCGAAAAACCATTCATAAATATTTTTTCATGAACCTGAATGTTCATTTTATTCAACTGTTGTTTAGCATCTTTTATCATTGCCAATAATTGCAAGTCTAGTCGTTTTAATGTAGGAGAGCTGTTTGTTATTACATCACTGTCTAAAGCATGAGTATATAGTAAAGGTTGCGATGCTGGTCTCGGAAATATTGGTACTAATAATGGTATTTTTAACATGGTAGCAATATTGTTTCCTACAGAGCTAACTGACGCTAATTCTATCGCATATTTTTTATGAACTTCGATACTATCAGATGTTTTACCAGTATTATTAGGTTCTACAAGTAAAAAGGTTTTTTGTTGCGTAGGTGTTTCTTTAGGGACAAATAAAATGTAATCATTATAAAATCCTTTTTTAGGATTTTTTTTGATAATGAGCATTTTGTTGTCGTTGAGGTTTTCTTTTTCTGCGTTTTGTGCAAAAGAAAATTGAGAGAAGATTATAAAGGTTAAGATAAATATGCTACGCATTCTAGAATAATTTTAGATGTTAGAACGATTCAATAAAGGTTCTGTTACAAATTTTAGCATTTCTTTTATAAACCTTTATTGAATCGTTGAGATGGATATGTACTCTCAGAATGTTATAAACTTTCTAATAGTTGTATCAGTGGAGCAATTTCAGCAGTATTTTTTTGTTTTCTTTTTTGAATGCTATAATACATTCCGAAGAGTAGTACACTTGAAAGTAGCAGATGCACTAGTACTTTTATGGAAAAGGTTGCTTCAAAATTTTGTAAAATTTCTATATAACCAATGTTCATTCCAGATATTAAAAGAAAAGTATATATCCACATATAAATTGAAGTTATGCGCATTTTACGAGTTAATTTTTTAATCAATGTCTGTACGTATGCATGATTTGTTAATTCAATATTATTTTGAATAACCGGAAGTTTACTTTTATATACTTGAAAAAGTATTAGTAACATTCCAAATCCAATTAAAGAAAATGATGTGGCATAATAGAAATTAGAAAGAATTGGTAATAAAATTGCTAAAAGTACAAACGTACCTATTATAGCAATTAATAGTATGATGCGTTCTAATTTTCCTTTTTTCTCCATTTGATTTAAACTATCAATTAGTTTTTCTATATCTAAAGGAGAAGCTGCTTTTTGCTTCCAAAGGTTTTGCCATTGTGTGAATTCTTTTTCCATTATTATGTAAGCTTTTTAGTTAATGTTTTTTTAATCCTATTAATTCTGACACCAACATTAGAAGTTGTAAGTCCAGTGATATTAGCAATGTCTGTGTAGCTACAATTTTCTAATACTAGTCCAATAATTATTCGATCCATTTCTTTAAGAGAAGAAATAGCAGCGTAGAGTTTTTTTACTTCCTGTTCTGTATCAGTCGCTTGTACTTCTCCAAGTTCTTGATGAGGAAAATCCGTTTGATAAGCGGTCTTTTTCTGTTGTAGTTTATTTTTCCTATTCAATGTTAAAAGAGCGGTATTAGTGGTAATACGATACATCCATGTTTCTATACTACTTTCTTGTCTAAATGAATTTAAGTTATTCCATACCTTTATTAAGACCTCTTGAAATAAATCATCGGCATCATTTGCATTACCCATGAAGCCCAGACAGAGTCGATAAATTTTATTTTTAGATGTTGCGTACACCTGCTTAAAATAATCTTCTTTATTGTGCATCATTGATAAACGATTTTACAGAATTTATAAACCATTTAGGTTCGTCCCACATAATAAAGTGTTTTGCTGTATTAGCAATTGTTATTGTTACATTTTCAGCTTTCGAAAATTGTTGTTTATAGTTTTTCAATACCATTTCTTTTGTTACTCCATAGTTTTTTCCTCCATACCAACTACCAAGTACAAGAATAGGAATTTTCACCTTCTCTATATCCTTTCTTAAGTCTGTAGTCATAAGTTCATACATTGCCTGAGCAATGGTTTTTCTGTCTGATATAAGAGACCATTTTGTAGCTACTTTAATTTTTGTGCTATCTGTAATCATG
Organism: Tenacibaculum amylolyticum; assembly: GCF_964511145.1. Classification (NCBI taxonomy): domain Bacteria; kingdom Pseudomonadati; phylum Bacteroidota; class Flavobacteriia; order Flavobacteriales; family Flavobacteriaceae; genus Tenacibaculum; species Tenacibaculum amylolyticum. The sequence goes on along the minus strand of NZ_CAZEFZ010000019.1, from coordinate 28,914 downwards.
GTTGCCATTGTATTTTTTTGTTGCTGCAAAAATTGCTTTTCAGGAGTATTGAGCAACATTTTTTTCATCATGTTTGCTTGCGATATTACATTTTCTTCTGTAGCATTTGGATTATAAGCAGCAGCCATAAAAGGATATGAATCTACAATAACAATTTCTTTTAATAAATCAGGATTTGAACTAGCTATAGAAAGTGATAGAAAACCACCTAAACTGTGCCCTATTAGTATTGGTTTTTGATGGAAATTAGTTTGAATATATTTTATGATTTCATCTTTTATTACAGGTAGAAATCCTTTGTTTAGTGTAATAGGAGTTTGATTTGCAAAACCTGGTAAGGTTAAGATGTGGCATTCATAATTTTTCTCTAAAGTCTTTGTAGTTTGTTCCCATACTTTACCAGAAGAAGCCAACCCAGGAATTAAAACAATAGGTCTCCCTTTTCCTTTTATTTCAACATGAAAAGAAAATTCTTTTGTTTGACTATAAAATTGTGTTTGAATAAAAAGAAGAATAAGTAAGAATGCTAATTTTTTCATCGTAAATATTTTTGTGATTTACTCTTTAGATTAGCAAGGAAATAATTTATTACACTTTTTTAATTTTTTGTGTAAAAAACTTTTTTAGTCTAAAATTAGTTACGCCTTTTCCTCATATTCAGGGCAATCTAATCTTATTTCAGAAGATTGTAATTCTTTGTTTAATAAATTACAGAAATGAACTTTTGCATGTTTTTGATAGTATTTACATCCAAAACAAGTTCTTTGCACTGTAAGAATTCCACTTTTATTTAACTTATAAATAAGTGTGCTTAATGTTTCGAATAAACTTTCTTTTTCGGTTTTATCGAAGTTATCTATTTGTGTTTTTAAAGGATTTGAAAAGTCATGTGTATCATTTACAATAGCATTTCCTTTATCGGATAAAATGATGGTATAACTTCTATTGTCTGAAGAAGAGTAGTCTTTGTTAATGAGTTCTTTTTTATTTAAAACTCTAATTGCATCGCTAATTGTTGGTTTAGTTACATTAAACTCTTTTGCAAGATGGCTGACATTACATAGTTCTCGTTTATGAAATGCTATAAAGATGAGTATTTGAATTTGTATAGGGCTTAAACCAACAAGTTTGGCTTTATCCCAGAGTAGTTTTTTAAATACTTCTGAAACGCGCTCTAATCCTGCAACAATTTTGCTCGAAATATCTTTTTGTTGTTCTTCTGGGTTGAATGTACTCTCGTTCATAAAAAAAAGCCTGTCCGAATTTATTAGACAGGCAAAGTTAGTAATCCTAATTAACTTAATTACAGTTTTCCATTTCTATAATTGCAAATCCATTATTTTGGATAGCAGCAACCATTTCATCAGTTGCTTGTTCAATATGGCAAAGACGGCATTCTTTTGCTGTTAATTTCAACGTTTCAAACGGTTTTGTTTTTAGATATTCTGTACCAAAATCAAATACAGTATTTTCATCTGTGATATGATCTGGCACTAGAATATCAAAATGCATCAACTTTCCGTCTTCTCTCCTCACATAGGTATCCCAAACTGATACTTTCATATTTATTGTTTTTTAACTTTATAAGGTAATGATAAGTTGCCACTAGCTACGCTATAAACGTCATATACACCTAACATTGGTAAGCTAGGATTACTTGTGTTCACTTGCATGAATGCAGCTACACCATCATAATTAAAATCAATTTTATTGTTCATTCTGTAATTTGGAACAACAACTTTTATAGTATGTTTATGAGTTGTTATAGGGTAACCTGGAGAATCCATGTACATTGGCATTCCAGGATTTGTAGGCGGTAACACTACAGTTTTATCTGCTTTTTTGAATTGTTTTACAGAAAGTCCGCCAGCAACTCTTTCATCTTTATGTAATACTACCCAATGCGGATGCCAAATAACACCATCGTTATCGTATTTTTGGTCATTGTTTTCATCCCAAAGTGGAGTATCATCAAAATCTGGATGTGATGTTAGCGCAAGTGCTAAAATACCATCTGTTTGATTAAAACCAACATCTGTAGGTTGTAAGGTAGTAGGAAATACATAACCTAATACTGGTGCACCATCTAATTGCCCTGCTTTTTTTGGAACTGTTTTTCCTGCAGTACCATTAACAGCTATTTCCCAAACAGTAATTCCTAAGTCTTTATGATTTGTTACTTGAACATTTTTAATGTTGAAGTCTTCATTTTTGTATTCACTTTTTTGAGCACAAGATACAGTAGTACATAATAAAAGTGTTGTCGTAAATATTGTTATAATAGTTTTCATATTTTTTGTTTTTAAAATAGTTAGAACCCTTTAAGGTAGGAATCCTAACTATTTTGATTAAAAAATTATCCTTTTACATCTGCCATTGAGGCACCAAAATTAATATGTAATGTATTACCGTTTGGTGTTACTAATGCTGGTACTGAGGTTACTCCTGCCGCTTCTGCTTCAGCAATTCTGTTACGATCTTCTCCTATGTGAACGATTTCAACATTTTCTGATCCGATTAAATTAACAATATCATGTTCAGCACTAATACAAACTGGACATCCTGCGTGGTAAAAAATTGATTTGCTCATAATAATATGTATTGACTTTAAATTTGTTTATGCATTATTGCGATACAAATATAGTAAGGATTCCTAACTAAATAAAATTTTATTGAATTTTTTTACAGATAAGATATAATATGGAGTGTGTTTTGGAAGTCTTTTTTTATTTATTTAGCCTTTGTTTTCGAGGCTTCCCAACCTATGATGACTTTTTTTCGAATAGGGTTCCAACGATAACCGCCAATGTTTCCATTTTTTTGAATTACTCTATGACAAGGGATTAAATAAGCAATAGGATTGTTTCCAATAGCAGTGCCTACTGCTCTTGATGCTTTCGGACGATCAATTATTTGGGCAATAGTTCCATAGGTGGAAACTTTTCCATAAGGTATTGATAATAATGCTTCCCATACTTTTAATTGAAATTCTGTTCCCTTTAAATGTAGTTTTATTTCATTCAATTGTTTCCAATCGTTTTGAAAAATATACAAAGCATCTTGCTGAAATTTATCTGAATTTTGATGAAAGCTAGCTTTAGGGAATTTAGCTTGTAAAATTGTAAATGCACTTTGATGATCTTCAACAAACGCTAAATGACAAATACCTTTAGTTGTTGAGGCCACAATTAAATTGCCAAAAGAGCTAGTAGCAAACGAATAATTTATAATTAAATTAACGCCTCCGTTTTTATATTCACCAGGTGTCATTCCTTCCATTGAGATAAATAAATCATGTAACCTACTTGTTCCAGATAAACCCGTTTCATAAGCTGTATCTAGTAAGGTCAAATTAGATTCTTTTAATAAAGATTTCGCATAATTTGAGCTGATAAATTTTAAATACTTTTTAGGACTGATACCTACCCAGTCTTTAAACAAACGTTGAAAATGGAAAGGACTTAAACCTAAATGTTCTGCAATTTCATTTAAAGAGGGTTGATCTTTAAAATTAGCGTCAATGTAAGCAATAGCTTTCGCAATTTTATCGTAATGGAATTCCTTATTAGCTATCGACATTTTATAAACCTATTTCTTTTACTATTTGATTTCCAATTTTAATTACCCATAAAAATAATTCATCTAAATCATTTTTCTTGGTTTTATGATTAACGATACAAACTCTGATGCAGTAATTCCCTTTTAATATAGTAGACGAAGGTGAAGCAATTCCTTGCTCTTGTAATCGGATAATTATTTCTTCGTTTAATTTGTTTATAGTTTGAATGTTAGCCTGCTTATGTATGAATTGGAAACAAACAATACTCATAGTTACTGGTGTAAGTAATTTTAGTTGTTTAGAACCTGAAACTAGTTTACCTAAATATTGCGCTTGCTCATTATTTTTTGCAATTAAAGCCGCATATTTATGAATTCCGTATTCTTTTAAATTCATCCAAACTTTTAGCGCTTTAAAACCTCTAGATAGTTCAAAGCCATAATTGTTAATTGAGTCTAGTCCACCAGCTAATCCTCTTTTTGTTTGTAAAAGGTAATTAGGAGTAATCGCAAAAGAAGCTCTATGCGCTTCAGCATTTTTAACGAGTAAACAACCGAGTTCATATGGAATATGTAACCATTTATGTAAATCAAAAGCAACACTATCTGCTTTTTCAATATATGCTAGTTGTTCTGTAAATTTTGGATCTAATTTAGCCAATGCACCATAAGCACCATCTATATGAAACCATAAGTTGAATGTTTTGCATAGTTCATAAATCTCCTTTAATGGATCTATTGCTCCAGTATTAACGGTACCGGTAGTAGCAACAATGCAAAATGGTTGAAAGCCTGCTTGCAGATCTAAAGCTATTTGCTTTTTAAGCTCATTAATATCCATTTGAAAATGTTCGTTCGTTATAATCTTCCGAACAGATTTATTTCCAAGTCCAATGATTTCAGCTGCTTTAGTAATACAGCTATGTGTTTCTTCAGAACAATACAAAACCATTTGTTTTTTATGATGCTGAATTCCGTATGCTCTTACAGATGGATTATGAAAATTTCTAGCAACAGTTAGTCCCGTAATATTAGCCATAGACCCACCGCTTAACAATATTCCAGATGCAGTTTCTGGATAATTAAGCATTTGTTTACACCATTTTACGACTTGTTTGTCTACATACATAGCAGCATGTTCTCCAATCGTAACATTGGGGTTCATTGTGGTTGCTAGCATTTCACTAAAAGCAGCTGTTATTGTCCCAGTTCCTTGCACCCAAGCCCAGAATCTAGGATGTATATTTCCTTTAGGAAAAGGTAAAATGAATTCTTTAAATTCTTGATAAACACTTTTTGGATTTTGAGGGTTTTGGGGAATATCTTCTTCAAAATGAAGTTTTACGTTTTGAGGTATTTCTTTCCAACTAGGTTGTTCTTGTATGTTTTGTAGATACGAAACCATATCATCAACCATTTCATAACCTAAGTTTTTTATTTCTTCCCAGTTATGAGGTGTTAAACCATGAATGTCTTCTAGTTTTTTTGTCTTCATGTGGCAATATTAATTTTAATAGAAAGTGGAGACAACCCGATTCTTGCTGTCTTTTTTTAATTAATGTGAATCTCGGATACGTATTTTTATAAGTTCGAGTGATTTTATAAGTATTAATGGAAAATAATTTCGCTCGAAGTGACACTGTTTTTATAAGTAAGTTCCACGTTAAAATTAATATTTTTTATAATTAGTATAAAAACAAAATACCTCCTATAAATGATATAAGAGGTGTGCTACTTTTATTTAGTTAAAAATTATTGTTAGCATTATGAACTACATGATAACATAGAACAACCTACTTTGTGTTTAGCCCAATCTGGTCTTTTAGCAAACCACTTTTCTTGTGATGGTTGCTCAGCGTAAGGTTCTTTTAGTAACTCGTGTAACTCCTTAATTAATTCATAATTTCCTTTGTCTGCATCATCTATAGCTAACTGTGCCATATAATTTCGTAAGACATATTTAGGATTTACTAAGTTCATTTTTTCAGCACGCAAAGCATCATCAATGTCTTCTTTCTGAATTGCAGTTAGATAATTAGTAAACCAATTATTCCATTTTTCTAAAGCTTCTTCAGTATTAGTAACATAAAAAGCATCCTTAATTTTAGCAAAGGCTTCTTCAGAAGTGTCTTTGCTTAATACTTTAGAAAGGTTACGGAAGAAAATAGTATAATCTATTTCTGTTATCTGCAATGTTTGTTCTAACTCAGAAATTAAAGAAACATAATTTTCATCAGTATTTAAGCCTAACTTTTGTTTCATCATTGTTCTGTATGCTTGCAGATATAATTTCTCATATTCTTCTAGAATGGCTTGTAAAGGTTCGACTTCTTCTACTAAAGCATACAAGGCATTGGCAAGTTTGTATAAATTCCACATTCCAATGTATGGCTGATTTCCATATCTATACCTTCTGTGCTGTGCATCTGTTGTATTAGGAGTCCATTCGTAATCAAAATCTTCCAACCAACCATAAGGACCATAATCTATAGTCAATCCTAAAATAGACATGTTGTCGGTATTCATTACTCCGTGAACAAAACCAACTCTTTGCCAATCTACAATCATTTTTATAGTATTATCTCGAACACTACTTAAAAAATCAAGATATTTTTGTTTTCCTTCAGAAGTAATTTCAGGATAAAAATGTTTGATAGTATAATCTGCTAATGCTTGTAAAGTTTCTTTATCTTCTCTGGCTGCGAAAATTTCAAAATTACCAAAGCGAATAAAACTTGGAGCAACTCTACATACAACGGCTCCTTTTTCGTAAGCAGCATTTCCGTTGTACATAATATCTCTTAAAACTTGATCTCCTGTTAAGGATAAAGATAAAGATCGAGTAGTGGGTATTCCTAAATGATGCATTGCTTCACTACATAAATGCTCGCGAATAGATGAACGAAGTACAGCCAAACCATCTGCTCTTCTAGAATATGGAGTTTCTCCTGCTCCTTTTAATTGTAATGTCCAACGTTTATCGTTATGTACTACTTCAAATAAATTAATAGCTCGTCCGTCTCCTAATTGACCAGCCCAGTTTCCAAATTGATGTCCACCATAACACATGGCATATGGATGTGTTCCTTCTAAAACAGTATTTCCTGTAAAAAGGTTTAAAAATTCTTTTGAAGTACTATCTCCCTTTGATAACCCAATGTTTGCTAACATCTCCTCAGAAACGTGAAGTAGCTGAGGCTTTGCAGTCTTTTTAGGCGTAACATAAGAGAAGCAAGCATTGTATACTTGCCTTCTCGTATTTTCTAAATTTTTATCTGCTGGTAGTTCTTTATTGAATGTGTCTTTATTATTGATTTTCATTTGTTTCACAATTATTTATAGTGTTAAAATACTTTCAAGAAGTATTACTGTATTGGTCGTAATTATGTCTAAAATCTTTCAAAAATAACGACTATAATTCACTGCAAATTTACTATAGGATAGGTAACAAATGAAAAACCTCAAACTTATTTGTTTGAGGTTTAAATTTTTTAGATAATATTTTAATAGAAGGTGAAATATTGCCCTGCAATTTCACGTGTCCAACTATATACATTTAAGCATAGAGTATATGTTTTACCAACGGTAAGTTCTTTTCCTTTAGGAAAATTTAAATGAATAGTGCCTTGATTAGGAGAGGAAGAAGAAAACTTATAGATAACTCCTGCTACTGCATGATTACTATCTTTAAGCTCATTTCCTTCTACTAAATAAATTCTCATAGATTTTACATTAGCAAAATCATTTGGAACTCTATATTTAGCTGTAACACGATTGTTTCTAACATTTAATTTATAACATCTACTACTGTTAAAATCAAAAATATCTCCAGAGTCAACTCTTACAGTAGCTGCTGTTGCATTTATACTTTGATCTGTATTGTTTGGACCATAGCCAATAACATAAGATTTTTCATCAAAATCTAATTTATTGTCTTTAATAGTAGCCCATAGTTCAGGTTCACTACCTGGAACTTTAGTCTCTGTGATTTTTTGTCCTGTTTCTTCATCAAAAACATAAACAATTCCTCCGTATTTTATTCCTGTACCAGTACTAGGACGTCTAATTTTTATTCTTAATTCATTTCTTTGAATGATTTGCACGTCTGTAATAGCTGTTACTGAAGAAGCTGATGAGTTTTGTATAGCTTCCTCTATATTAATTGAATTTTCAGTTAGTATTAAATTTTCCATTTTTTAAAATTTGATTTTCCCTACTCGTGAGGTTTTTCGGGATTCACCTCGTTTTTAATAGTTGCTGATCTCTACTTTTTAGAAAAGAATTGATAACGTTATTAGTTGATTTCCGGAATTAAAATTATTGTTTTTAGTGTTTTTTAAAATGAAGATATCAGTAGACGGTAAATATGATTTCGTAAACGAATTAAAAAGAAGTGTAAACGATATTCAAATTAAGAATCAGAGGTTTCTATTGTTAATTTTCTAACAAAATGGTATCTTGCTAGGAACCCCGAAATTATAAAAACACCAAATATGAACTTGCCTTTACCATTAGATACCTTAAAGATTGTAAAACTGAATAGTAGTGGAAATCCTATTATTATAAATAATCATATTTCTGTAGGACCTTTTGTAAGAATAACGGAACTCCCAAATGATAACTATATATATATCGCTGTTTTTTTTGAAAGTAGTACTATTACATCTGAAGAGAATATTGGTTTAAAAGCTACTTACGAATTCACAAATGAAGAAAATAGTGAAGCTGTTATTTATTTAGAAGTTACTGTAGATAAAAAAACAAATATTAACGCAGAGAAACAATCTTTATGGTCTATTACATGTTCTCCTGACATGGAAGCAACAGGACCTTTTACAATTAAAAGAGTGGAGGTTAGAGTAGATTTTGCTCCAGCAAATGCTAATGAACCTACACGTGGTACCGTTGTAATCCCGCCTGGAGGAGGAGATAGTTTAGGAGGACTCAAATAATCTGTTGTGTTTGTCCTAAGAATTAGTCTATTATTTTTTCTTTTTTGGTCTTACAGCTATGCACAAACTACATACATAGATGATTTTTTTTCTGAAAAGTGTAGTTATTGTCAAAATAAAGAAGAGCGCAATGCTGGAATTTTATCAGATATACCAGAACATGCTTGGCATAATGCACATATAACATTCTCTAATAAAGATTATAAGAAAGTAAACTATTATTTATTAAAAGATCAGAAAACATCTTCACCATTAAAAAAGATGTTACAAGGATATCTCTTCTTTCGGTTAAAACTGTATAAAGAGTCTGAGAAATGTTTTAGAGATGCTGTGTTTAAAAATGATACAGTTTTTCATTTAATTCAATTAAAAAGCTTAGCAGATTTTTATGAAAGAAAAAATTACGATTCAGCTACTTTTTATTGCGAAAGAATATTGCATCAAAAAAAACTTCCGTATAAATTAAAAAATGAAGTATATGAAAGTTTAGCATTTTTAAACTTATCCAAGAAAAAATTTGATAAAGCAGAAGTATCGTATCTTTCTTTATTAGCGATTTATAAAAAAGCAAAAGATTCTATAGCATTTGCAAGAGTATACTCTAATCTAGGGAATTTATATTTTGAACAGTATAAAGATGAAAAAGCACAACAATATTTCGATTCAGCTTATACTGTAAGTAAATTGTTGAAAAACCTTACGTTAAAAAAAGATATAACACATAACTTATATATTGTTTCTGAAGCTTTAAAAGAACATGAAAATGCTGTAAAATATTTAAAAGAATACAGTGCAATAAAAGATACGATTCAAAAAGAAAATACAATTTGGCAAATAGCACAGCAAAAAGAAACTTTTAATGTGGCTAAAAAACAAGCCGAAACAGATAAAAGAACCGCACAACGTAATGTATTTATTATAGTTTCGATTGCTGTTTTCTTATTGTTATTAACTACGTTTTTATTCTATAAGAAGTTAAAAGAGCAGTATAGAGAAAATCAGAAATTAAATAAAAAATTAAAAGAAGCAAATGAGCTAAAAAGTCAGATTTTTAGCATTGTGGCACATGATTTAAGAAGTCCAGTTGCTCTCTTAAAACAAAAGTTTAGAATTAGTGCTTCTAAAACTATAGATGATAAAATTACTATAGACAAGAAAGCTGTATCTATTATAGATTCATTAAGTTTTTTGTTAGATAATTTATTGAATTGGGCATTAAGCGAGTCTAATTTATTACATGTACATAAAGATTGGTTTCCATTATTACCAGTAATAAAACAAATAGCGCATCAATACAAATCATTAATTGAGGAAAAGAAGATTGAATTAACTATTAGCAATTTAAATGCAATATTGATTTTTGGAGATTCAGAACTTTTTAAGATTGCAATTAGAAACTGTTTAGATAATGCAATAAAGTTTACACCAAAAGGAGGAAAGATCTCAATATCGGGTAAAATAACAGCGACATTTTTTGAAATAAATATTCAAGACTCAGGAGTTGGAATTTCTGAAACTGTTTTAAAAACCTTGTTTGATCTTCATGGGAAAAAGGCCCAAAAAGATACTGAAGGTAGAAAAAGTTCAGGTTTAGGCTTGCATTTAGTAAAATCTATGATTGATATAAATAATGGAGCAATTCGTATAAAAAATAATCCAAAAGGAGGAACTATTGTGTCTATATCAATGCCTCATAAAATTATAGCATAAGGAAATGAAGAAAATAAAGATTTTAATTTTAGAAGACCATACTGAAGAAGGAGAGTTATTAGAAGAAATTCTAACCGAAGAATATGAGGTTATTGGAGTAGCAACTAACTATGTAGAAGCGGTAGGATTGTATCATTTACATATGCCAGATGTAGTAGTTCTTGATATTTTTATTAATGACAAACGTGAAGGAATTGACTTTGCGAATTATATTAATAAAAATAAAGCGATTCCTATTTTGTTTCTAACAAATGCTAAAGATCGGGAGACATTTAAAGGAATTAAAAACTCTAATGCGTATAATTATTTACCAAAACCTGTAGATGCTTTTGTAATTAAAGTGAATATTGAGTTAGCTCTAGAAAAGTTTGCAAATCAGTATGGCGAATTATCTACTAAAGAAAATGGAGTAATACCTATAAATGAAGATTTATTTATTAAAAAGAAAGACTCATTATTCAAGATTTCTAAAGATGAAATTTATTATTTAGAAGCCGATGATAAGTATTGTCATATTCATATGGAAGAATCCAAATTTCTAATTCAAAAAAGCTTAACCAGTTTTTCAAAGGAGTTTCCAGATACATTTTTTAAAACGCACAGAAAATTTTTAGTAAACAAGAATTTGATTCATAGAATAGACATAGTAGATTGTGCTATCATTCTTAAAAACAATGCAGTTGTTCCCATAAGTCAACGGATTAAAAAAGAAATGAAAGAGGGCTTAAATATTTTTACATGAAAACTAACTTGCTACAAAGTTACTAATAAGCTCACTTATGTATTTCGGTTGTTCTTCTTGAATAAAATGTTTAGCATCTAATAAATGAATGTTTTCAGGTAAGATATCCAAATCTTTTACAACCAATTGCTCTTGTGGTTCCCATTTTAAAAATTCATCGTTTTTCCCCCAAATAACCAATGTAGGTTTATTTAAACCCTTAAGTATATTTTTATAATTAGGTAAGTTATGACATGTTCTAGAAAAGAAATAATACATTGCTTTGTTCTTTCCTTCTAATAAAGGTTTTTTATATCCTTCTAAATCTGTTTTTGTCAAGTTGTTTTGGGTAACACTCATGTTAAATAGATTTGTAATCAGTTTGTTATTTGTAAACTTAATAGTGTATAACCACATAACAAAACGAGTAAATAGATTCTTGCCAAATCGCATAGGAGGAACAAATCCTTCTTCGTAAATAATCGTATTTAAAATAACTAAATTCTGAATTCTTTGCGGTTGTAGTTTACACAATTCCCAAGTCCATAAACCACTAGCATCATGAAAAACATGCGTCCACTTTTCAATATTCAAAAAATCCATTAAATTAATAATACGTTGGGCTTGTTTGTGTTCTTCATATATTTCGTAATCTTTTGGAGCATCACTAGAACCAAAACCAAGCATATCTATGGCAATAACTCGATACCCATGAGAAGACAATTGTGGAATTATATGTCTATACAACCAACCAGATGTTGGAATTCCATGAACTAATAAAATAACAGGACCTGTACCTTGATCTATATAAGCTATTTTTCCATCTTCAGATTGAAAGTATTGTTGCGCCTTTCTAAAAGCTGCGTAATTCATAGTCTAGTCAGTTTTTAAACCTTCTAAGATATTAAAGTTGTATGAAAATACGCATTATTAGCTAATGTTTTATGAACTGGACATTTAGATGCAATCTCTTTCAATCGCTTTCGCTGTGCATCATCTAAATTCCCTATTAATTGAATGTCTTTGGTAAAATAATCAACTATTTGTGGTTTTTCTGTTGCTATATTTAATTCATCACTCTTTTTCTTAGCGTGCGAAACGTATACATACACTTCTTGTAAATCCCATTGTTTACGTTGTGCATATAATTTTAACGTCATAGCTGTACAAGCTATTAAAGCTGCATTCAGATAATCGTATGGAGATGGGCCAAAATCATCGCCTCCAACTGAAGTAGGTTCATCTGCAACTAAATGATGGTTCTTAACTTGTATTTGAGTTGTAAAATTATCTTCTAGTAAGTTTAAATGTCCCACAGAAGCTGCATTTCCACTGTTTAATGTTTGTTGATGTTTTTTAGGAAAGTAACGTTGTACCCAAGTTCCAATTACATTTCCTGCATAGTTGCTATCTTCTGGATTTTGTAAAAGATGATCTGCATTATCTAAAGTAACAAAGCTTTTAGGGTGATGTGCATTATGATATAATTTTTCTGCATTTTTAATCCCGACAATTTTATCTATAGGAGAATGCATAATCAGAATTGGCTTTCGCAATTCATGTACAATTGAAGGTAAATCGGTTTTGGTAAAATTAGCTACAAACTCCTGATTAATTTTAAAAGGTCTACCTCCAATATTCACTTGAACTTCTCCTTTTTCAGCAACTTCATCAAGCCCGTGAGAAAATAAGTGTGTAACATGTTCTACATCGGCTGGAGCGCCAATAGTTGCCACAGCTTTTATATTGTTTAATTGTGAAGCTGCCGTAATAACTGCAGCACCTCCTAATGAATGCCCAACAAGTAAAGAAGGAGCTTCATAGTTTTTATTCATATAGTCGCTTACAGCTATTAAGTCTGAAACATTTGCTGAAAAATGACTTTCATAAAATTCACCTTCACTTTTTCCAAGTCCCGTAAAATCAAAACGAACAACACCAAAACCATATTTTGTAAGTGTTTTACTAATATTTCTTACAGCACTTAAAGAACTGGAGCAGGTAAAACAATGAGCAAAGATGGCATAAGCATCAGGTTTTTGATTGGTAGGTAATTCTAAATATGCATTTAAAATTTTGCCGTTTTCGTTAGGAATATGTAATTGTGTTCTTTTCATAAAAGTTATTCGTAAGAAAAATAGTTCAAACGTTACTTGTAAGTCGAAGGTACTCGTGTTTTCTTACGAATAACTTATGTGAATTTATTTTAATTTATCTGCGTATAATTTTCGAACTTTTGCAAGTTTTGGTGTAATTACAAAATTACAATAGGCTTGTTCTTTATTGTTGTTGTAATAGTTTTGATGTACATCTTCTGCAGCAAAAAATATAGGCATCTCTGCTAGTTCAGTTACAATAGGATTATCAAAATACTTTTGAACTTCTTCAATAACTGTTTCTGCTATGGCTTTTTCAGAGGTATTTTGATAAAAAATAACAGATCTATATTGTGTTCCAACATCTGCTCCTTGTTTGTTAAGTGTTGTTGGATCGTGAGTTGTCATAAAAATGATTAAAATTTCCTCATACGAAATAATAGTAGCATCGTATGTAATTTGTACCACTTCTGCGTGTCCTGTTAATCCAGAACAAACTTCACGATAGGTTGGATGTCCGGGAACATTTCCGCCTGCATATCCAGAAACTACTTTTTCTACGCCTTTAATTTCATTAAAAATAGCTTCTGTACACCAAAAACATCCGCCACCTACTGTTGCTTTTTTAAGTTGTTTCATTTTCTAAAGCTAAGGATAAAGAGTTCACACAAAAACGCAAACCACTTGGTGCAGGACCATCAGGAAAAACATGTCCTAAATGTGCATCGCAAGTGTTGCATAATATTTCTACTCGAATCATACCATGCGAAGTATCTTTATAATATTTTACAGCATTTTCTTTAATAGGCTGTGTAAAACTAGGCCATCCAGAACTCGATTCAAATTTTATTGTAGAATCGAAAAGTGGTGTGTTACAACAAGCACAGTTGTATTTGCCAGAAGTAAATGAAGAGCAATGTTCTCCACTAAAAGGCCTTTCTGTACCTTTTAAACGCGTAATGGTATATACATCTGACGATAGTATTTCTTTCCATTCTTCTTGTGTTTTCTCTACTCTTTTATCTGGAGTTGGATTACCACTTACAGAAAAGTTAATAATGTTTTTCCAAGTTAACATAAATGATGTTTTAGTATTTTTTAAAACGTTTATAAATATTGGTTAACAATAAAATGTACACTCAACAGTTATTTTAGTTGCTGTATAGCACTTACACTTACATAAAAAACAATGCAAAGTGTAAGGTTTTTAGATTTCAGGTACTTATGTATTTGTATAATTACTTTAATAAAGTTTACTTACTTTTACTTAACTAAATTACTGATTTATGAGCACTCTTATAGAAAAGGCAGAAAGTTTTGTTGTTAATTTATTGAACGAGCGGTTAGATAAGAAATTTGTGTATCATGGTATATCACATACATTTCGTGTTGTTGAAAAAGCAACTGAACTAGCCGAAGAAAGTAATTTAGAAGAAGAACAGAAAGAACAGTTAATTATTGCAGCTTGGTTTCATGATACTGGATTTATAGTGGCTCCTAAAACACATGAAGCAGAAAGTGTTAAGATAGCTTCGAAATTTTTAAAAGAGAATGCTGTTGCTGAAGCATATATAAATGTTGTAACAGAGTTAATTTTAGCTACTAAAATGGATGTTGAACCTACAACTCCACAACAGCGATTATTAAAAGATGCAGATTGCTCGCATTTGGGAAGCAAAAACTATACAGAATTCTCTCAATTATTACATAAAGAAGTAGAGTGGGTAGAAGATAAAAAAATACCTGAAGCTGCTTGGCTACAAAAGAACATCGATTTTCTTACAAAGTATCATCGTTTTTATTCAGATATAGCTGTAAAAAAATGGGAGAAACAAAAATCTAAAAATCTAGCACAGTTAATTAAAAGCGAGAAGAAGTTAAAGCAAGAGCATAAAAAACTATCTCATAAAAAAGAAGAATTACAATTTAAGAAAGAAAAAGTAGAGCTTCCAGAACGTGGTATAGAAACAATGTTTAGAGTTGCTTTACGAAATCATATTACCTTAAGTGATATTGCAGATACAAAGGCAAATATCTTATTGTCTGTAAATGCAATTATCATTTCAATGGCATTATCTACCTTAATTCCAAAATTAGATAATCCTTCTAATGGTTACTTAATTACACCTACAATCATATTTGTATCTTTTACTGTAATCTCTATGATTTTATCCATTTTGGCTACCAGACCTAATGTTACTCAAGGAAAGTTTAGTAAAGAAGATATTGCGAATAAAAAAGTGAATTTAATTTTCTTTGGAAATTTTCATAAAATGAGTTTACAGGAATTTGAATGGGGAATGAGCGAAATGATGAAAGATCGAGACTATTTATATGGATCTTTAACTAAAGATTTATATTTCCTTGGTTTGGTACTTAATAGAAAGTATAACTTATTGCGTATTACGTATACTGTTTTTATGATTGGTATTATAGTAAGTGTTATTGCTTTTGCTGTTGCTTTTCATACCCAAAGTGAAGCTAAAGTTGCTGTAGCTTCTTTATTAAACATGTAAAAGAACTTAAACTTTTTTAGCATTTTTATTGGCACCGCCAAAGGGTATAATACCCAGAGGCTTCCCTCGAAATTAAAGTGCTGTTCGTATAAATGCCTTGTGGGCTTGCTCCGAGGTAATTTACTAAAAGGGAAAAACCTTGTTTTTTGTTAAAGTGTTGACATATAGAAGTAAAGTGCTTTTTTTGCTGACAAAAAAGTATTATATTTAAAATGTTGAATTACATAATACTTCCAATTAAAAGAAGTTATTATTTCTCTGTTTTCTAGTTTTTTGTTTTCTTTTTCTTGAAGAGAAGTGATATGTTTATGTAGTAAATCAAATTATTCCCTAAGCCAGTTTTTTAAAATACAATTAGATATATGTATACAACCGATTGATTTTCATTTTCAATTGGATGAAACAATTAATACAATTAATCGAGGCTATTATAATTCCACCTAGTCAACAAACAAGCTATAGAAATCAATAGAATTATATAGCTTGTTTTATTTTATAATATTATGCAGGTTTACTTTAATTCTTTGATTAATTCATCAATAGTAACTCCTGAAGTTTGTGTAGTTTCTTGGTAAATAACTTCTACTCTAATAGCTTTTAATCCTGAAACGCCTTGCAAATCTTCAATATCTAGCATTTCATAAGTTCCTAAACAGTTCTTAGATTGAAGGTATTTTATATATTTAATATATTCATCTGCATCTCTATCATGAGAATATACAATAGAAATTTTTCCAGGAGCAGTTAAGCGCTCTTCTGTACCTTTAATATGTGCTTTATCAATTCGCTTTTTTATAATCTCATAACGAATATTATAAGCTCCATCTACATCAAATTGTTTTTCATCCATTCTAAATTCAATAGCAAGTGGATTGCTATGCACTAGAATTAAAGAAGCAACTTGTAAATCGTGTGGTAGTTCTTTTCTAAGTTTATGAGCTACATTTTCCATCTCATAAGTGGTTTGCAGCTGCCATAACCTTAGGTTGTATAAGTACAATGAGTCGTATTTTTTGTCTTTGGTTATAGATTGTCCAATGTACATATTGTATTCTACACCATCAGTTTTATATCTTTCAAAATAATGTGGGAAAATTGCCTGTGCTTTTTCTTGTTGCTTATCTATATACTTGGCAAGTCTCTCATTTAATTTTGTTACACTAGATTCATAATCTTTACGTTTGTCGTAAATAACTTGTAGGTTGTCATCAAGCATATCTAAATAATCATCTACAACTTGATGCATTGCGGTATTTATTTCTCTAATGTGATTAAAAGTAGGATAAATCTCACGCTTTAAAAAGCTTAAAATAGCAACTTCATCACCAGCTTTCATACCAATTTCAACTTCTGTTAAATATTCTTTAACTCGGTACATTAGCTCATTGTAAATAGGTAGCTTTTCTATTTTACAAGCTTCATTTAAAACATGTACAGCTGCTTTTAATTGAGTAGATAAATCTTGCTTAATAGCTGTATTTCTAGCTTTAGACGATCCTTTAATATCTAGTTGTCCATACAATGGATATACATTATCAAATGTAATTTTCTCAATTCTTGCTTCTTCGTCTTTATTAAGAAGTGCATTTTGATAATTTTGAGCAGCATCGTAAAAACGCCATTTTACAGATGGATGAATCGAAGTATAATATTCTTGAATTGTAGCTTCTAAAATATTTAAAAATTCTTCTGAATTTCTTTCTGCTGCAGCTTTAAATACAGGAATTATATCTTTTAACTTCTCTTTATTAACTGAGTTTAATTGATAAGGTTCTGGAGCAGCAATTTCTAATAAAGCTAGATCGTCTTTAGAAGTTGTTTGAATAGGAATTAAAATAATACTTCCTATATTTTTTTCTTCTAGCTTTAAAGAAAATGCATTGCCTTCTGTACGCTCTTTGTATACACTCGTATCAGAAATAACAATACTTTTTTGCTCAGTAAACAACTGATTTATAATAAAACTACAGAAATAATGATTGCATTCAATTTGTGTTTCTTGATTTAAGACAATGCTTTCTGAACGCATTACTTTAATCTTTCCTTGGTTTATATTACTAATGTCAAAAACTGAAAACCCAACCTTTAAATCTTTAATAGCATAAAAATCACGTAAATTGTTTTGTAATTTTTCAGCAATGCTTCCATCATCTCTTGCAATTAAATTGTCTTTAATAGAAGTAATGGTTTCATCTGTAGTAACATCAAATAAGTTCATAATTCCAAACCCTCTAAAAGTATATGAATTTGGAGGGAACTTTTGTTTCCAAAGTTCAATATCGTGGAAATTATCTAATAATAATTTAATATCCTCTTTAGTAATTTTTGGTGCATTAGGAGTTGGTTCAATCTCCATAAAATCTCCATTAAAAGCAACTCTATAATGTTTAGTAATTCCTAAATTATTATCAGGTATGTCAAAGAAGAAAGGACGTTTTAAATCTACGGGATTATTATACACCATTGCTAAGATTAGCGTACAAGCATAGATATACATCATTTCATCTTCAAAATTTCTAGCATGTAAGAATCCATCACCTCCAGCATTAGCTAAAATATCTTCAAAGCGTTTGGTATATTTAAAAGAAGTAAAAGAAAAGGGAACTGTAGCAGCTTTAATCTCATTTGTAGTAAGTACTTCAGGAAATAAACCATCTAATAAAAAATTAATGATTTCTTCGTGTTTTTCTAGTAAAGATAAATCTGAAAAGCCATTAATTAATTCGGGTACTTCCTCAATTCGTTGCGTCATAATTTTAGATGACTCATGAAAAGGGTGATTCTTATATCCGTCTTCCGTATATTTTTTATAGATCTCATATACCTTCTTAAAACTAACATTGAGTTGAAGAGGTAGCTCTATATCTATTGCATTTTTCAAATTCCTTATTACCATAATAACCTTTCTTAACGATTACAAAATTACGAAATGTTTATTTTAGTCGTATTTTTCTGGAAAAACATACACTTAAAATCTACTGATTTAGAGTGGTTTTTTGTTTTTTAATTGGTTTTTGATTTAAAAATTTAAATACCACTCAAAATTATTTTGAATAATCTCGTGTTTATTCTCCCTAATAAAGTTAAGATATTCTGCAGCAACAGGAGATAATTTTTTGTTTTTCAGCCAAATTAATCGCCAATTGGTTACTATAGGAAGGTTTTTGGAAGGTATAATATGCAATTCTTCGTTAGATAATTCATTTTTAATTCCAATGAGAGGTAAAATAGAATATCCTAATCCAGCAATAAGTGATTGTTTTACAGCTTCATTAGAGGTTAGTTCTAAACTCTTACGAGCAGATCTGTTTTTAAAATATGCATCCATTGCTATACGAGTGGCTGAACCTTTTTCACGATATATTAAAGGTTTCTTTTTGTCAATTTGTTGGGTGTTTCCAACTAGATAAAGTTTGTTTTCTAAGAGTAATTCTTCTTCAATATTTAGCTTATCGGGTAATACAGAAACTAATGCGAAATCAATTTTGTTTTCTTGTAAGCTTTTAACAACTGTAGTTTTGTTAGAAACATCTAATGTGAGATCTATTCCAGAGTGTTTTTTTAAGAATTCGCTTAGAAAATAAGGAGCCACATATTTACCAGTAGAGGCAGAAGAAATTCTTAATTTTCCAGTAAATAAGCCATTGTATTCTTTGGTTTTATATTTAATAGCATTTGCTTCATTTAAAATGTTTTCTGCAATTTTTGCGATCGATTTTCCAAAATCTGTCACGTATAGTTTTTTTCCAACAATCTCTGTTAAAGGGATATCAAATTGGTTTTGAAAGTTTTTTAACTGAATAGAAAGTGCAGGCTGAGTCATATGCATTTCTTCAGCAGCTCTTGTAATATTCTTTTGTCGAACCACTTCCAGAAATATTTGTAATTGATGTAAAGTGTAATTCATAAAAATGATTTATGTTTTCTATTTAAAATATAAATAAAAATATATGAATTTATATTCTAAACTTTGTCAAAAATTATAGAAAATTATAATTGTATAACATAAACTGAACTATTAACAGGATTTGTATGATAACTCAAGAATTAGCACAAGAGACAAAGTTTATAAGTGGTGTATATAACACAAGAGAGGCAAGAGAATTAATGAATGCTATTATAGACAAGCAGATTAATTTTTATAAAATACAATGTTTGAAAGAGTATGAAGGAGATAATTTAGCTGATAGTAAGTATTGGAATGAAAAAATAGAAGCTTTAATCGCGAAAAGAGAATCGTTTAAAGAAATGATAAATGCTGCAAAAGGTGAAGATTGCGGTATTAGCATAGACGGTGTTTTTGAAATGAAATTAATAAAATAAATACTGCCTATTCACCTTTATGGATATTCATTTACTACTTGATAATATAACGAATCCAGCATTGCTTTTTTTCTTTCTCGGACTTATAGCGGTACGATTGAAAAGTGATTTAGAAATTCCTAAAAACTCGTCTAAGTTTATTTCTCTTTATTTATTATTTTCTATTGGGTTTAAAGGAGGTCAGGAATTATCGCACAGTAATCTGGATATGGAAATTGCTTGGTCGTTATTATTTGGTGTGCTTCTGGCATTAGTAGTTCCACTGTATACTTTTTTTACACTAAAGAAAAAATTAGGTGTTTTTAATGCAGGAGCTATTGCAGCAGCATATGGTTCTGTTAGTGCTGTTACATTTGTTACTTCAGTATCATTTTTAGAAATTCTTGATATTGATTTTGGAGGACATATGGTTGCTGTAATGGCACTAATGGAAGCTCCATCTATAGTAATAGGAGTGTTGTTAATAGCACTTTTTAATAAAGATAAAAAAGAACGTATGTCTTTTTCGGAAATTTTAAGACATGCACTTACCAACGGAAGCGTATTACTTATTATGGGAAGTTTGATAATTGGTTTTTTAGCAAGTGATGCACAAGCGGAAGGAATTAAACCATTTACAACAGACATTTTTAAAGGCTTTCTTGCTGTTTTCTTGTTAGATATGGGGATTACTAGTGGAAAAAAACTGAATTCATTATTAGAAAATGGACGATTTACATTATTATTTTCTATCATAATCCCCCTTTTAAATGGAGTAATTGTAGCTGTGCTTAGTTCAGCAGTAACGCATTCGGTAGGAAACCGATTTTTATTTGCCATTTTAGCAGCTAGTGCCTCATACATTGCTGTACCTGCTGCCATGAAACTTGCTGCACCAAAAGCCAACCCTGGTTTGTATATACCAATGGCATTAGCAATAACCTTTCCGTTAAATATAACCTTGGGAATGCCGCTTTACTTATCTATTATTAAAGCAATTTAAAATTAGATAGTTAAGGTTTTTCATTATTATATAGTTATTGAAAAAAAGCCATCTAAAGAGTAGATGGCTTTTTATTATATTATATGTGGAGATGATTTATAAAACATTCTTCTTTTAATAAGAAAAATCATATTCTCTAATTTTTCCTTTTTTTCCTAAGCTGTTAAATTTCCAACTAAATCCAACCATAAAATATTGTTGTAATATAGTACTTTCTGAATCTTCAATGTAATTGTTAACAGCTCTTCTTTGAGCGTTATTGTTTTGACTAAGTATATCGTATGCTTTAAAAGTAATGGTTCCTTTATCTTTTAGAACAGAGTAAGCTAAAGTAGCATTCCAAAACCATGCAGATTTATTAAAGCCAATTACATTAGGATTAAAAGTATATCGAATATCATTTCTCCATTCTAGCTTTTTAGGAAGATTGGTTCTAGTTCTAATGCGTAAGTTATGACGCGCAAAATTTTGATCTTGAAAAGAATTAGCACTATAAGTAGTTTTAGTAAAATCAATATTATAAGTTGGTTCTATAGTAATTACTTTATTCCATTTAATAGCCAAACCTAATCGAGGTGTAATAGAGTTAGAAGTAGCAGTGTTTTCAACATCGTTTAAAAAACTAATATTACGATTTCCATTAAGGCGTATTCCCATTCTTACATCAACACTAGTTAAAGAATCTATTTTTATACTTTTATTATAAGATGCTCCACCCCAGAAATTATAACCACCATCAGCATTATCGTATGTTGTATTTCTAACTAATTGGTCGTTAATTGTAGTTTTGGTAACAATCTGGTTTGTGTTTAATGTTCCTCCAAAATAAGAAAAGAAACCTGTTCTTTTTTGCCAATTATATTTGTTGAAGTTTACATATAATCGATGTGATTGAGATGGTTTTAAGTTAGGGTTACCAGTTATAATATTAGAAGGATTAGTTACATCTGAAAAAGGTTGCAATTGAATTACGTTAGGAGCATCATTGTCTAAATTATAATCAAAATAAATAGATGCTTTTGAGTCGAATCTATATCTAAAGCTAGAAGTTAAACGTAAGTTATTAAAGTCTTTTTCTAAACTTAAATTTGGACGTAAACGATCTATGTTTTCTAAGGTTCTTCGTACCTGTCCCACTTCAAGGTTAAATCGAGATTTTTTTAGGGTATAAACAATGCCTAAAGAAGGTGTTTTTGTAATATCATTGTAGGTAAAGTCAGAACTTAAAGTAGTATTAAAGTCTGTAAAATCTTGTGTTGTGTTATTAAAGTCGAAAGTACTTTCTCTATTTTTCCTTTCATTTCTACTATATCTATACTTTGCATCAATAAATAACTTTTGAGAAATCAATGGCAAACGATATGAAAATCTAGAGGAGATACTATTTAAATCATTATCAATATTACTTTTCTGATTTCTAATTTCAGTTGTTGGATTTGTTCCAAAAATATTGATGGTAGAATTATTAAAATCTTCTCCATTTGTTTGGTCTATTTGGTTTGTTAATGATGCTTTAATGAACGCTCCTTTAGAACCAAATTTTTTAGTAATATCAATATTGTTTTCAAAGTTTTTATTGTCTTGCTTAGAAATTGTATTACTTGTAAATTGGTTTGTTAAGGTATTGTTCTCATCTAAAGATTCTTCATTTCTACGATTGCTGCTTTCCCTATTATTGTATATAAATCTTGGTTGTACATTAATTAAAAGTGTAGAATCAATTTCAATATCTAGTTCCGCATCAATATTATGATTATCATTATTTGTGTCTGAACTAGAGATAATATTTGAAAAATAACGACGATCTGGAAGTGTATATTCTCTATTTTGTCTAGAGTCGTTTACAGAGTTACTGTTAGAAAAGATGTAGTTTGCATTTACATCAAGTCCTTTTTTGTATTCATCTGCATAAGTTGCTCCCGCAATTTTAGAAGTAACAATTCCTTGTCCTCCTCCAAATCGTCTATTTCCAATTCCGAAAGAACCATTACCGCCAAACCAAACACCGCCATTACCTCCATACATTTTCTGTATTTCACCAAAACTAAAGCCTGGAGAGTTAATATTATTAGTACTGGCTAATGCACTGAATCGAGTATTATTGTTAAACCGATTTATCATAGTAGCAGCTTCATATCTTTTATCGGTACCACCACCAGCAGAAACACGTCCAAACCAACCTTTATTATTTTCTTTCTTTATGGTTAAATTGATAGTTTTATTATTAGCATCTCCTTTTTCTCCTGAGAAAGCTTCTGATTTTGATTTGGTATCTGTTACCTGAATTTTTTCAATAATATCTTTAGATAAATTTTTTGTAGTAATTGTAGGGTCATTACCAAAGAACGGTTTCCCGTTTACTAAAATTTTATTTACTTCTTTACCATTTACAGTTATTTTACCGTTTTCATCGACTTCAACGCCAGGAAGCTTCTTTAATAAATCTTCAACATTTGCATTTTTTTTAGTCTTAAAAGACTTGACATTAAATTCTAATGTGTCTTTTTTAATCGTAATAGGTGCTCTAGATTTAATAACAACTTCATCTAAAACATTAGATTCCTCTTTTAAAGAAATGGTTCCAAGCTTTATACTTGGATTTTTTGTTAATGAAATTCTTTTACTGTAGCTGTCCATTCCTATGAAGGAAACATAAAGTTTAACGTCTTTGTTGAAAGATTTACCTTCTAAGGAAAAGTTTCCTTTGTCGTTAGAAATGGTATAGGAAATAACGGTACTATCGCTAACTTTTTCAAGATGAATAGTTGCGGCTTCAATTGGAGTTTTGTCTTTTTCTGATTGGATTTTCCCTGATATATTAAATTTATAAGATTGGGAAAAAGAATGGCCACATAGCAATATAGCAAGCAGTAATAATACTTTTTTCATAGATAATCTTTGATGTTAGTTTTTAAAGGCAACAAAAAAAATAAAAAAAGTATTTTCGAAGAGTTAAAATCTGTTAAATAACACTTAAATTAACATTCAGGTTAATAAGGTACTAGCTTATACCATAAATAAAAATTACTTTTTTCAACTTTTTACTATTAAACTCATTATATAGTAAAACTCTGAAAAAAGTAATCTGAAATTGTTATTGTGGTTATGTATTATCTGCCGACACCACCACATCGACTAAGGCATGAGCTTCTTTTAGCTACACAATTTGTGTTTCCAGAAGCTACACATGCAAAATAAGCATCGACACAATTTATAGAGCAATCGTTAACTCCAACGCCTCCGCTAATGGTTTTTGATTCTTGCTTAGATAATGTACGTACTCTTTTCAGATTTGAAATTTTTAAAAACATAATTTTAATGATTTGGGTTAATTCATCTGAAAGGTACAAAAAAGCAATCTACTTTTGTCTAAAATAAATAGTTATAGGAACACCTGTAAAATTATAATGTTCTCGTAATTGATTTTCTACAAAACGCTTATATGGATCTTTAATGTATTGTGGCAAGTTGGCAAAAAAAGCAAACTGTGGTGTATGTGTTGGTAGTTGCATACAATACTTTATTTTAATGAATTTTCCTTTTGTTGCTGGAGGTGGGGTATGTTGCATAATCTCTAGCATGGTTTCATTTAATTTGCTCGTTTGAATTTTACGTTTTCTATTTTCGTGTACTTCTACTGCTGTTTCTATAGCTTTAAAAATACGTTGCTTAGTAAGTGCAGAAATAAATACGATAGGTATATCTGTAAAAGGAGCTACAGTTTGGCGAATTTTACGTTCAAAATCGCGCATTGTATTAGTTTCCTTTTCTACCAAATCCCATTTATTTACTAGAATTACAATTCCTTTTCTGTTCTTTTCTGCAAGCCAAAATATTTTTTCATCCTGACCTTCGAAACCACGAGTAGCATCTACTACAACAATAGCAATATCACAATGTTCAATGGCTCTAACGGCTCTCATTACAGAGTAGAATTCTAAATCCTCTTTTACTTTCGATTTTTTACGAATTCCAGCAGTATCAACTAAATTAAATTCGAAGCCAAAACGATTGTATTTAGTATCGATAGAGTCTCTTGTTGTACCTGCTATATTGGTTACAATATTTCTGTCTTCTCCAATTAAAGCATTAATAAAAGAAGATTTACCTGCATTTGGTCTACCAACAACAGCAAAACGAGGTAATTCACTTACTTCTTCCTCATCGTCAAAAGGCGCAGGAATTTCTTCAACAATAGCATCTAATAAATCACCTGTACCACTTCCGTTAACAGAAGAAATCGTATGGTAATCTCCTAACCCAAGATTGTAAAACTCAACAGCATCTGCAGCCCTCATAGCATTATCTACTTTGTTCACTGCCATAAACATTGGCTTTTCTACCTGACGAAGAAGTTTTGCAACAGCAGTATCCATTGGAGTAATTCCTTGTTCAACATCTACTACAAATAATATAATATCAGCTTCATCTAATGCTAACTGAACTTGCTTTCTAATTTCCTCTTCGAAAATATCATCAGAACCTACTACATACCCACCAGTATCTATTACAGAAAATTCTTTCCCATTCCATTCAGATTTTCCATAATGACGGTCTCTTGTAACACCGCTTACAGAATCTACAATAGCTTCTCTTCGTTTAATTAATCTGTTAAACAAGGTAGACTTTCCTACATTTGGTCTTCCAACAATGGCAACAATGCTACTCATTTATAAAAAATTTGTGCAAAGATACAATTTACAGTAGGAAATAAAGAGGAATTTTACAGACTATACTTTTTTTGCTACATTGTATGTAATTAACCTCGAACCTCATGGATGACCAATTGTATAATCAGATTTTTTTAAAACCAAGATTTCAAATAGATTTTGGAATGAATGCCGATGTTTTAGTGTCGAAAATTTCAAAAGAAATAACTGATGAGAAAAAGTATAAAATAAAGTTAGTTGATAATCATATGGTTATTGATATTCCCGAAAAAGAGAACCATTACTGGTCTCCTCAATTGAATTTAGAAATAGAAGAACTTACAGAAAAACAGTCTAAAATAAGAGGATTGTTTGGTCCTAAACCTCAAGTTTGGACTTTATTTATGTTTATTCATTTTGGAGTAGCTACTGCATTTTTAATTTTTGCAACCATTGCTTATACAAACTTTTCTTTAGGGAAAAGTAATGTTTTGTCTATTGTAATGTTGGTTGTGTTACCTGTAGTTTGGGTAACCTTGTATTTAATTGGTAGATTAGGAAAGTCAACTGGAGAACCACAAATGGATGAGCTAAAAAAGTTTACAAAACAATTACTTAAGAAAATAAAAGAAAACAACCAATAATTGAAAATCATTGGTTGTTTTTCTAGACAGAGTTTTGTTGTAGCTTATTTTATATTTTGATAAATACTTACAGTACCACTATCTTCATTAGAAACTAATAATAAGTCTTTTCCATTAGGGCTGTCTGCAGCAGGAATAACTAGTAGTCCTTCTGGAGCTTCATCTCCATCGTGGGATAAAATTGTTAAGAACATTGGCGCAGACGGATTGGTGATATCATAGACCATTACTTGATCTGTACGTTCTAAACCAACAAACAAAATATAACGTTCGTTATTCATGTTTAAGACTTCTACTGCTTCTGGTTCGGCTCCTTTATCATCACTTCTTCCATCATCGTCATTAAATGTTGCTTGAGATAATTCTAAGGTTTTTGCTGAAATACTATTTCCGCTATCATAAATTAAAGCACCATTTTCAGACCAAATACTAAATGAACGTCCACCATAAGCATATAACTTATCGTAATCTCCATCGTTGTCTATATCTCCTAAATCTAATGCAATTTTTAAACGCCCTAAATTTTCATCTTCTTGTAATTCTGCAGCATTAGGAAAAGCGATAGGATCTAAATCAATTTTTTTAATTCTTTTTTCATTTACAAATATGTCTTCGTCGTCGTTTTCATCATCTGTACCTTTATCATCTATATATTCTCTGGCATCTCCTTCATTTGCAGAAATAATATATCCAGTACCATTAATATTAACGTAGGTAATAGCATCTGGCTGATAGATTCCATAAACAGGAACACTTCTAAGTTCTTTTTTATCATCTTTATTACTAGGGTCAATTTCATTACCTGCTATACTGTAATCCTTAAATCCTAAAGGGTAAATTGCTTCAATGGTTTTAGTAGCAATGTTCACCTTAGCAATTCCATTATTTTCTTGTAAGGATACCCAAGCAGTTTTTGAATCGTCAGATACAGCAATATATTCAGGTTCTACATCTTGAGCGAGGCTAGCATTAGGACCAAAAACTCTAAATCCATTATTTTCTAAAGAAGTTTCTTGATTATTAAAGGAAGTAAAACCAAGAGTGGTAACCTGATTGTTTTGTAAATCGATAATACTTACACTTCCTTCAGGATCATTAGTATATAAACTATTTGGTTCACCTTCATTAGCGCAAAGAATATAGTTGCCATCTTTGGTAAAAGTAACCATGTCTGGTAAAGAACCAACAGTATAAGAGTTTAGCAAATTGTTGTTTTCTGTATTATAAACGGTAATTTTCCCATTATTCTGTTTAATATTATCTTCTAAAGCAATAGCTACTTTCCCATTATAAGAACTAATACTATTAGGAGCACCAGTCATTATTGGAATTGAATTTAATTTTTCTGGAGCTGAAACATTTTTTAAATTGTAAACAGCAATTTCTTTTGCTTCTGAGTTAACAACAAATAATTTTTGCGTTTTTGTGTCATAAGTTGAAATCTCTGCAGCACTTTCTCCACCTACATTAATAGTTGTAGCATATTGGAAATTTACTGTAGTATTTATTGGAGTTGATGTTGAGGTATCATCATTACATCCCACAAAGTTAATTGCAGAGACAATGCATAAAGTTTTAAATAAATTTTTCATGGTTGATATTTTCCACAAAACTTATTTAAAAACATTACTTGAGTGTTATTGAAGTGAAAACGATTTGTTAGCGAACTTTTAACAATGTTAAGGAATAGTTACTACTTAATCTTTATATCCGAAACGACGTAATTGTTTTTCGTTAGATCGCCAGTTTTTATTCACTTTTACATATAATTCTAAAAATACCTTTTTAGCAAAAAAGTGTTGTAAACTTTTACGGGCCTCTGTACCCACTCGTTTTATAGCACTTCCTTTGTGTCCAATAATAATTCCTTTTTGAGTATCTCTTTCTACCATTATAACTGCGCGAATTCGAATGATGTTTTCTTCTTCAACGAAGCTTTCGGTTTCTATTTCTACTGCGTACGGAATTTCCTTTTTATACTGTTGTAGTATTTTTTCTCGGATGGTTTCATTTACAAAGAAACGCTCAGGTTTATCAGTAAGTTGATCCTTTGGGTAAAAAGGAGGAGATTCTGGAAGTAATTCTATTATTTTATAGAATACACTTTCTACATTAAATTTTTCTAAAGCTGAAATTACATAGACAAAAGAGTTTGGAACTTTTGCACGCCAATATTCAATTTTTTCTTGTACTTCTTCTGGTGTAGATTTATCAATCTTATTTAATAGAAGTATTACAGGAATCTTACTATTGATGATTTTATTAAAAAACGCTTCGTTCTTCAATTCTTTTTCACCTACTTCTACCATATAAATTAATACATCGGCATCATCAAATGCAGATTTTACAAAATCCATCATAGATTCTTGTAGCTCGTAAGCAGGTTTTATGATACCTGGTGTATCAGAAAAAACAATCTGATAATCTTCTCCATTTACAATTCCTAAAATACGATGCCTTGTAGTTTGTGCCTTAGAAGTAATGATTGAAAGTCGTTCACCTACTAAAGCATTCATTAAGGTTGATTTTCCAACATTTGGGTTTCCAATGATGTTTACAAATCCAGCTTTATGTGTCATAAGAACAAAGGTACATGATTTTTAATGGGAGAGATTCTAAATAAGAAAATACTTTTTTGAAAAAAACTTTGTTTTATTTGGTGGATTAAGAAAAAAGGATGTATCTTTGCCGTCCAATATCGCGGGATAGAGCAGTAGGCAGCTCGTCGGGCTCATAACCCGAAGGTCACAGGTTCGAGTCCTG
>NZ_CAZEFZ010000018.1:0-65097 GCF_964511145.1 Tenacibaculum amylolyticum | reverse complement strand
AGGGACTCGAACCCACGACCTGCTGATTACAAATCAGCTGCTCTAGCCAGCTGAGCTATATCGGCTTTTTGTTTAAAAAAACAATCCGTTATTTCTAACGGACTGCAAATGTAAAAACTAATTTCGAATTTGTAAAATTTTTTTAGTTTTTTTTTATTCTTTTATGAAACTAATGTTCCTCTCTGTTTTTCTTTTGATTTCTTTAACTGTCTTTTTAACGACTCCACACCTATACTTACTCCTTCTTCGAATGTCTTAGTTGTCTTCTTCACAATCAGCTCATTACCTGGTATATTAATTTTTATTTCCGTTACTTTATTTTCTTTATCGCTTGTTTTTTGCACCTTTAAAAAGACTTCTGCGTCTACAATTTTATCATGAAATTTTTCTAAACTTCCAACCTTCTTCTCGATAAACTTAACTAAATCTCCATCTACTTTAAAATTTACGGATTGTGTGAATACCTTCATAATTTTCAATCGTTTTGTTCGCTCCTAGGATGAGCTTTGTTAAACACTTGTTTTAATTGTTCCAAGCTATTGTGAGTATAAACTTGGGTTGAGGCTAAACTTGAATGTCCTAGTAATTCTTTAACCGAATTTAAATCAGCACCTTTATTTAGCAATTGGGTTGCGAATGTATGCCTAAGGATGTGCGGGCTACATTTTACTTTGGCTGATATCATACTAAAGTAAGAATTTATTACCCGATAAACAAGTGTTTCATAAATTTTATTTCCCTTTGAAGTCACGAAAAGAAATTCATTTTCTACCCCAATTTCTTTTTTCAATTTAAGGTATTTTTCAATGCTCTGAATAACTTCCTCTAATAAAGGAACCATACGTTCTTTATTCCTTTTCCCTAATACTTTTATTCTTTTAAATGCATAATCTAAATCTGCCTCTTTTAAATTTATTAGCTCTATTCTTCTAATTCCTGTAGCAAACAACATATCTACTATCAATTTATCTCTCACAGATTCGAAATCATCTCCTTGGATTGTAGCCAATACTTTTTCGACTTCAGCAAAACTAAATGGTATTTGTAATTCTTTTTTTACTTTCAGCGATTTATGTTTTGCTAATGGATTAGTTGTTATTTCCTCTATTTCCTGTAAATACTTATAAAAGGTTTTTAAACTACTAATTTTCCTATTAATCGATCTATTATTAACTCCTTCGTTTACTAATTCAACAATCCAGCTACGAATTTGATTATAATGCACATCTTTTATATTATCATCTTCAAAATGCACAATACAAAAATCTTTAAAAGCTATTAAATCTGTTTTATAAGCTCGAACTGTATGCTGGGAATACTTCTTTTCTAACAACAAATACTCTGAGAAGGAATCTATATACATATGATAAATATAGTAAAAAAGAAAACCTGTACTAGCTGTACAGGTTTTACTTTATTTGATTAAGAAGTGTAGACTATCCTACTTCTTCTTGTGTTCTTAATCTTTGGATGTAAGATGCTTTAATTTTTTGAGCTCTTTTCGCCACAGATGGTTTTGTAAATTGCTTACGCGCTCTTAACATTCTCATTGTCTTCGTACGATCGAATTTACGCTTGTAACGTTTTAAAGCTCTATCGATATTCTCACCTTCTTTTACTGGAATAATTAACATGTTTTTGCACCTCCTTTCATATGTATCTTTATATTTTTAATATTTAAAGTATTATTAACTTACTTTAAACAATGTGTTTACATTTTTTACGGGCTGCAAAGATACATATTAATTTCTAATTTCCAACCAATCTAAAATTATTATTTTGGAGACCAAACTGTATAACTTTTTGGTGGTGCTTGAATCTTCACCCATTTTCCTGCTTGGGTAACTGGCTCCCAATTTGAATGTCCTGTAAAATCTTTAATTCTAGTACTCGACCAGTTCGTTTCTACCCAACGCTCTTGCCATGAATTTGAATTATTGATATACACAACTAATCCATTATTATTATAACCATTTCTCCTTGCTACGTACTCATCATTATCTACATGTAAAATAGAAGTACTTCCTCCAGCTAAATTGTTATGAATCCATATTAAGTTATTTAATCTTTCTTTACTTAACCACTCTTCATAATCTCTATAGAATATAGTTGGATATCCTTCATGAGTAAGTATATATGCATAGGCTAACATTTTCCCTCCGTAAATTTCATCTGTATCGTGATTTGTCACAAAAGTTACAGCTTTAGTTCCTCCTCTTTTCCATAACATATCATCATTTAATCTATTTAAGTTATTTCCATCAAAAGCATCACGCATTCGATAGTAACAAGCAAAATCAAATGCTGTTGATTGAGCTTGAGTTGCCCACCAATCTAGTGTATTTACATTACCATCCCAGTATTCCCCTACTGAAAAACCACCTACTTCTTTATTCCATTCTTTAACTACCCAAGGTTCAAAACCTTTCACATAATCAAATCTCCAACCATCGAATCCCATTACGTTTTTATAGTATTTTGCTACACTATTTGATCTTTTCCACAACCAATCTTGCACATATGGCTGACTATGGCTTAAATCTGGGAACCCTCCAAAAACTCCAGAATCGCTATTACGGACATTATTCGGATGGAAATCGCTACTACTTCTAAAAAACTTTCCTGACAATGGATTAAAATCTGTATAATAAGGAATTCCTGTATATGGATTAGGCTCAATATCTCCTCCACTATTATGATTAATTACAATATCTGCAATCACACTTAATTGTGCATTATGAGCTGAGCTTATTAAACTTTCTAATTCTGCTTTAGACCCAAAACGCGTTTCTAAACTTCCCATTTGGTTATACTGTCCAAAATCATAATAATCGAAAGGATCATACCCCATTGACAAAGCTCCATTTTGTGCTTTTGATACTGGCGGCAACCAGATTGCATCTATTCCAGCATTACTCCATTGAGCCACTTTACCTTCTACTGTTTCCCACCAAGTACCTCCTGCTGGCACATCCCAATAGAATGCTTGCATCATAACTCCTGTCCCGATAGGTTTTAATCCTTGTCTTGAAGCTACGTTAAGTTCTGTTTTTGTTTTAAGACTTTCCTGTTGTGAATTATTTTCTAATACATCTTCATTAGCACACGAGTAATGAATAAACAGGATGATAATTAATAATCTTTGAAAGGTTTTCATTTGTATTTGGTTTATCATTTCAGTGAAGTTATACATACATTATTAAACCGCGAAATCGTTCTCGAAACGAAAACGATTTCGTGTTAATAAATTATATACTAAACCTAAAAAACGTTAAAGAAATATTGATTAAACAAACCAAAAAGGGTTTATTTAACAAAAAAGAGAGTAAACATAGTTACTCTCTTCATTTATAAATTAGAACACTGTTCTTTTAATTTTTGTTTAACACAAAAATTAATCACTAGTGATTAATTATGTAGCTGGCTTATACTCTTTTTTATCAATTATCATTTTTGCAATAATCTCTTTTAAGATTTCAGAGGTTCCTCCCCCAATTGGCCCTAAACGACTATCTCTAAACATTCTTGCTAAAGGATATTCTTCCATGTATCCGTACCCTCCTAATAATTGAAGTGCATCATAGATAACCTCATCTGCCATTTTAGTAGATAACAACTTACTCATACTAGCCTCTTTTACTACATATTGACCATTGTTCAATCTTTTAGTAATAGAATAATTGTATTCTTTGCACATATCTACTTTAGAAGCCATTTCAGCAATTGTATGTCTTAATGCTTGGAATTTATTAATTTTCTTTCCGAATGCCTCTCTTTCATTCATATACTCTAAAGCATATTCAACAGCATATTCTGCACGAGCATGAGCATTTACTCCCATTATTAATCTTTCTAATGCAAAATGTTGCATTATATATGGAAAACCTTTTCCTTCTTCTCCCATAAGGTTTTCCTTTGGAATGACTACATTATCAAAAGCTATTTCTCCAGTATCAGAAGCTCTCCATCCAAGTTTATCTAATTTTGTAGCTGAAACACCTTTTGTATCTCTGTCTATCACAAAAATACTCATCCCTTTGTGCTTATCTTCCGGATTTGTTTTAGCTGCTACTATTAAATAATCTGAGTATACACCATTCGTAATAAATGTTTTTGAGCCGTTGATAATATAATTGTCTCCATCTTTTACAGCTGTTGTTCTCATTCCAGCAACATCGCTACCTCCAAATGGTTCCGTAATACATAAACAACCAATCATTTTTCCATCTATACTTGGTGTTAGGTATTTTCTTTTTATACGATCGTCTCCTTCTTTTTTAAGGTGTGTCATTGCAAGATATGCATGCGCCCACATTGCCGCAGCAAATCCTCCTGAATTGATTCGTTGTAATTCTTCTAAGAAAATTACAGTATAAAATAAATCTAAATCTAATCCTCCATATTCTTCAGGTTGATTCAACCCAAAGTATCCCATCTCTCCAAATTTCTCCCATATAAAGCGATCTATAGTACCAGTCTCTTCCCACTTATCTATGTGAGGAACTACTTCTTTTTGTAAAAAGTCTCTAAAACTTTTACGAAATGATTCGTGTTCTTCAGTAAAATACATACTGTTTATAAATTTAATTGATTGTTTGTTTGTTTATTCTGCCTTCAAATATAAGACTATTCTATCGTATTTATTTTGAGGAAAATCTTTAATATTTCTTAATTCTGATATATTTTGAAGTTCTGCCACTTCATCTCTATACTCAAAAATCCTTTTACATAAATCGTAATCTATGTATGGTAACCTTAAAACTTCCTTAAAGTTTGCCGTGTTTACATTGATTTTAACTATAGTAGGCTTAGTAGTAATTTTAAATACTTCTGAAACTTTCGTTGCTACATCTTTATTTAATCCCCAAACTTCAAATAACTGATCTTCGTATGAAAATCCTTTTAATTTAGAACGATACTTAATAATTCGACCTGCTAATTTTTCCCCAACCCCATGAATCGTTTTAAAATCTTCTAGTGTTGCTTTATTTAAATCTGTAGTAGTAATACTTATTTCTGGCCGTTCTTTTGTTTTTGATGTATAGGCTTTTTTTACTTTTGATTTTTTTACCCAATCTGGGAACTTAAAGTAAGGAGCTATTTTATTTAATAAGCTATCGGAAACTTGAGTTACTTGTTGAAACTCTTTTGGAGAATTTACGTACTTATTCTTTTTTCTAAAAGTATGTAATCTATCAATTTCTTCAATTGACATTCCTAATTGATACCCTTTATAGTCTGATATGAAATTTGGGTTAAAAGGATAAATCTTAGGTTTTCTATTTTCTATTTCAATAGCACGTAAACTATCTATTTCTTTTTCATAAGCTTTAATTGTTTCAGAAATCTTTTTATCCTCAATCTCAGTAGGAGAAAAATCAATATAATAATATAAGATTTGAATAATAATGATTAACATTATTAAAAGCAAAATCCCATTTCTTTGACTTTTAGTGTACCAGAAATGGGATTTAATATTTTTCATTGTGTAATATTATTACATTACTTTTTTGCTTTAATAGCACTCATATATTTTTCTAATTCAGCTTTAACTTTAGGTGCTAGTATTACAATACCAATCATATTAGGTACCATCATTGCAAAAATCATTGCATCTGAGAATCCTATTACTGAACCTAAACTTGCAGCTGCACCAATAATAACGAAAATACAGAAAATTACTTTATACGTATATTCCATTTTTTTACTTCTTCCAAATAAGTAAGCCCATCCTTGGAATCCATAATAAGACCAAGAAATCATAGTACTAAATGCGAACAATACTACTGCGATTGTTAATACATATGGAAACCAAGAAATAACACTACCAAAAGCACTTGAAGTTAATAAGATTGCTTCTGCATCACTAGAAGGTCCAGCTCCTGTTAAAGAACCTGTAATAATTAATACTAAAGCAGTCATTGTACATACTACTACTGTATCTACAAATGGCTCTAATAAAGCTACCATACCTTCAGATGCTGCATATTTTGTTTTTACAGCAGAATGCGCTATAGAAGAAGAACCAATTCCTGCTTCGTTTGAGAAAGCTGCCCTTCTAAATCCTTGCACTAATACACCAATAGCACCACCTGCTATTCCTTCTGGACTAAACGCTCCATTAAAAATTTGAGCGAATGCATCTCCAATCATATTATAGTTAGCAAAAATTACAAATAAAGAAGCTGCAACATAAATTGCTACCATAAAAGGTACAATCTTATCTGTTACTTTAGCAATCTTCTTAATTCCTCCAATAATTACAATACCTACAAAAACAGCCATGATTAAACCAAACAACCATCCTTTACCATATAGGAAAGATTCTGTTCCTCCTGTAATACTTTGTACTATTTGAAATGCTTGGTTTACTTGGAACATGTTTCCTCCACCAAAAGAACCACCAATTACGAAAATTGCAAAAAGAGCTGCTAATACTTTTCCAAACCCTTCTAATCCTTTTGTCTTTAATCCTTTTGTAAGATAATACATTGGTCCACCATAAACAGTACCATCTTCTTCTATATCTCTATATTTAACACCTAACGTACATTCTACGAATTTAGATGCCATTCCTAAAAATCCAGCTACAATCATCCAAAAAGTAGCTCCTGGACCACCAATAGAAACTGCAATGGCAACCCCAGCAATATTTCCTAAACCAACTGTTGCTGAAAGTGCAGCGGTTAATGCCTGGAAGTGAGTAACCTCTCCTTCATGATCTTCAATAGCAATTGTTTCTATATGATCGCCATCTGTCAAATCCCCT
This sequence comes from Tenacibaculum amylolyticum, assembly GCF_964511145.1. Taxonomy (NCBI): domain Bacteria; kingdom Pseudomonadati; phylum Bacteroidota; class Flavobacteriia; order Flavobacteriales; family Flavobacteriaceae; genus Tenacibaculum; species Tenacibaculum amylolyticum. Next base: position 58,328 of record NZ_CAZEFZ010000018.1, on the reverse strand, counting down.
GCTCCATGCATAGATTCGTGATGATCTATATCGTCGTATTTTCCTCTTACAATATTTATAGATGTAAAGAAGCCTCTTATGTTTATAAACTTAAAGTAAATTGTGAAATATAAAGCTCCAATTATTAACGGGAATAATACCCAAAAAACTTTAACTCCTCCTCCGAAATCTATTTGATAAAATATAAAATTAACAAACCAACCTGTAGCACTTCCAAATGCTTCATCAATTTGTTGATCTAAACCTTTTTCTTGAGCAAAGGTTAGCATCGGTGCTATAGAACATAACAACGTAAAAAGTTTTTTATTCATAATGTGTAAATAATAGTTCTGTTGAATTAGTAGCTCGCAATATCATAAAAAACTAATCTTTTAACAAGTTTTTGTAGTTAAAACTGAATTTTAGGTTAGTTTTTGTTTGAAAATTTGCAAATCTTTTTTAAAGGAATTAGGCATAAAACCAAGCTCTTTTTTTGTCTTTTCTAAATTAAATCCAGTCTTAGCTGGTCTCTTGGCTCTTTGGTTTAATGTTTCTGAAGAAATTGGTTTAATTAATGTTTTATCTAACTTAAAAACTTCGGCTATTTGTTGCGCTATTTCATAGACACTTAACAACTCATTAGAGGAAATATTAAAAACCCCTAACACATGATTATCAATAGCCAATTTACATGCTTCAGCTAAACTTTCAACATAAGTTGGCATTCTATATTGATCATTAACTATGGTAATTTCTTTTTGATTTTCTAATGATTCTTTCACCCATAACACAATATTGCTTCTACTCATGTCATACACTTGTCCATATACTAAAATGGTTCTTAAAATAGTGTAATTATTATAAGAGGTTGTCAGTAATTCTTCTGCTTTTAGTTTAGATTGCCCATAGTAACTTAATGGGTTAGCAATATCATCTTCTTTATAATATCCTTTCTTTCCATCAAAGATAAAATCTGTAGATAATTGTATAATATGTGTATTAAATTCTTTAGAAGCTATTATTAAATCGTCAACTAAAGTTACATTTATAGCATCGCATTCTTTTTGCGCATCCTCACACATATCTACTTGTGTCATTGCAGCCGTATTTACAATAACATCTGGTTTGTATATTGCTAATTTTTCAAATAAATCTTCTCGATTTGTAATATCAATAGAAACGTACTCAAAATCATTTCGTCCACTTCTATTCTCTCCTCTTGAAAAACCTATTACTTCATAATTTTCTTTTTCTTTAACTAATAAATTTACTAATGTTTGTCCTAGCAATCCATTACTTCCAGTAATTACAATTTTCTTCATTAAAATAATTCTCTCAGTTTATTGATCTGTTCTGGTCTACCTAATACAATTAAGTTTCCTCCAGCTTTGAGTTTTAAATCTGCTTCAGGGTTTATAATATATTCTTGATTTGTTTTCTTATATCCAATAACTGTACATCCAGTTTTTTTTCTCAGATCTAAATCTAAAATTGTTTTATTAATATATTCTTTTGGCAAGTCATTAATAGCAATTTCTTCAAGATTAGCTGTTGTATCTCCTTCAATAGTTAATCTATCTACAAATTCAATTACGTCTGGAGTTACCACTAAAGACGCCATATGAGCCCCACCTAGTTTATCTGGCATTATTACATTATCTGCACCTGCAATTTTTAATTTGCTGTAAGAACTTTCTTGTGATGCTCTACTAATAATTTTACAATCTTTATTCAATTGATTGGCTGTTAATACCACAAATAAATTATCTGCATCTGATGGTAACGCTGTAATAAGAAATTTTGCATTTTTAATTCCAGCTCTTAATAACACTTCATCTGTAGTAGCATCACCTTCTACGTTCAATATTTTGTCTGTATCTAGTAATTGTATTAATTCTTTATCTTTCTCTACAACCACAACATTTCTCTTATAACTAGAGAGTTTTGCCAGTGCTTGCTTTCCATTTCTACCAAAACCACATACAATTGTATGATTTTTAAGTTGTTCTATTTGCTTTTGCACTCTTTTGATTTTTAGTTGTTGAAAAAATTGTCCGCTGATTAAATATTCTGAAAAAGAAGATACAGCATATCCAAAAATAAATAAACTTGAAATAATTAAAAGTGTTGTAAATATTTTTTCTTCAGGTGAAAAAGGGTGCACTTCGCCAAAACCAACAGTCGTTACAGTAATTACTGTCATATAGACTGCATCAATAATAGAGTAATCAAACAGCAATAAATATCCTAAGACCCCAATTAGCAGAATTAGTGATGTAAAAAAAATAGCTTTGTATAATCTTGATCTTAAAACTACATTCATCATAAATCAAAAACTGAGCTACGTTTGGTATATACCTTATCTTTTAAACGAAGTAAAAAAGCCATTGTTAGATACAACCCAAACGATAATCCTACAGTTACAAAAGAAATGTAAATAAAAAATAAACGAATATTTACTGTTCTTATTCCCATTCTATCTGCTAATCTAGAAGAAACATCAAAGCCGTTTCGTTCAAAAAAATGTCGTATTGTATCTATCATTCTTTTCTAAATTTTATGCAAGATACATTTTAATTTATTTGTTATCAATAAGCATAAAAAAATCACTCAGTATTCTTTAAATTTGCTAATTGTCAAAAACTAACAGTTTGAAAGAACAAGAATTCATTGAAGTTTATGGAGCCAGAGCCCATAATTTAAAGAATATTGATGTAAAAATCCCTAGAGAAAAATTAGTTGTTATTACTGGATTAAGTGGTAGTGGAAAGTCTTCGCTAGCGTTTGATACGATTTATGCTGAAGGACAACGACGTTATATTGAAACTTTTTCTGCTTATGCACGACAGTTTTTAGGAGGTTTAGAAAGACCTGATGTTGATAAAATTGACGGACTTTCTCCTGTGATTTCTATAGAACAAAAAACGACAAATAAGAGTCCTCGTTCTACAGTAGGTACTATTACAGAAATTTACGATTTCTTACGTTTATTATTTTCAAGAGCTGCCGATGCTTACTCTTATAATACTGGTGAGAAAATGGTCAGTTATTCTGACGATCAGATAAAAGAATTAATCTTAAAAGATTTTGAAGGTAAACGAATTGCTGTTTTAGCTCCATTAATAAAATCGAGAAAAGGACATTATAGAGAATTATTCGAACAAATTTCTAAACAAGGTTTTGTTCGCGTTCGTGTAGATGGAGAAATTCGTGAGATTGAAAAAGGCATGAAACTCGATCGTTATAAAACACATGATATTGAAGTTGTTATTGATCGGTTGGTAATAAATGAAGATGCAGAAAAGCGTTTGGAAGAAACAATAAAAACTGCTCTTTATACAGGAAATAATATTTTAATGGTAATTGATGTGGACGATGAAAAACCTCGCTATTTTAGTAGAGAGTTAATGTGTCCTACCACTGGAATTGCGTATCCAAATCCAGAACCTAATACATTTTCATTCAATTCTCCTAAAGGTGCCTGCGATCATTGTAATGGATTGGGAATTACCAATGAAGTAAATCTTAAAAAAGTAATTCCAGATGATACTATTTCTATAAAAAATGGTGGAATTGTTCCGTTAGGAGAACAAAAAAGTAGCTGGATTTTTAAACAGCTTCAAACTATAGCTGAACGATACAAATTTAAATTAACAGATCCTATCAACTCCATTCCTAAAGATGCTTTAGAAGTAATTCTTCATGGAGGGAAAGAATCTTTTAAAATACAATCAAAAGCTGCTGGAGTAACTCGTAGTTATGAAATTGATTTCGAAGGAATTGTTTCTTTTATTCAAAATCAATACAAGAACACAGATAGTTCTTCTATAAAACGTTGGGCAAAAGGTTTTATGGATGAAATTCAATGTTCTGTTTGTGAAGGAAAACGTCTTAAAAAAGAAGCGCTTCACTTTAAAGTTCTTGAAAAAAACATTAGCGATTTAGCTCAAATGGACGTTATTGAACTTTCGAATTGGTTTGCTAATATTGATGGAAAGTTATCTGAAAAACAATTAAAAATTGCTTCTGAAATTTTAAAAGAGATTAGAACTAGAATTCAGTTTTTATTAGATGTTGGATTAGATTATTTAACCTTAGATAGAACTTCAAAGTCCTTATCTGGTGGAGAAGCACAACGTATTCGATTGGCTACCCAAATTGGTTCGCAATTAGTTGGTGTTCTTTATATTTTAGATGAACCAAGTATTGGTTTGCATCAAAGAGACAATCAGAAATTGATTGACTCTCTAATAAAACTAAGAGATGTTGGAAATTCTGTTTTGGTTGTAGAACACGATGAAGACATGATTAAACACGCCGACTATGTGTTAGATATTGGTCCTGGTGCTGGTAGACATGGCGGTGAAATAGTTAGTAAAGGTTCTTTTAAAGATTTAAAAGAACATGCAACTCTTACTGCTGATTATATTGCTAGAAGAAAACTTATTGAGGTTCCTAAAAAGAGACGTGAAGGTAATGGAAACACTATAAAATTATCTGGCGCTAGTGGAAACAACTTAAAAAATGTAACCGTTGAGTTTCCTTTAGGAAAAATGATTTGTGTTACTGGAGTTTCTGGTAGTGGTAAATCTACCTTAATTAATGAAACTCTTTACCCTATTCTAAATGCACATATTTATCGAGGTGTAAAAAAACCGATGCCTTATAAAAAAATAGAAGGTTTAGAACATGTAGATAAAGTAATCGACATCGATCAATCGCCAATTGGTAGAACTCCGCGATCAAATCCAGCAACATATACAGGTGTATTTAGTGAAATTAGAAGTTTGTTTGCTAAAACTCCTGAAGCTGCTATTCGTGGTTATAAACCTGGAAGGTTTAGCTTTAATGTAAAAGGTGGGCGTTGTGAAACTTGTCAAGGTGGTGGTGTACGTGTTATTGAAATGAACTTTTTACCAGACGTACATGTAGAATGTGAAACCTGTCAAGGAAAACGTTTTAATAGAGAAACTCTAGAAATTCGATATAAAGGAAAATCTATTTCTGATGTTTTAGAAATGACTATTAATCAAGCTGTTGAATTTTTCGAACATATTCCTAAAATTTATAGAAAACTAAAAACCATACAAGATGTAGGTTTAGGCTATATTACCTTAGGGCAACAATCTACTACTCTATCTGGTGGAGAGGCGCAACGTATTAAATTAGCTTCTGAACTCTCTAAAAGAGATACAGGTAATACTTTTTATATTTTAGATGAGCCAACTACTGGACTCCACTTTGAAGACATTCGTGTATTAATGGAAGTACTTAATAAACTTGTAGACAAAGGAAACACCGTTCTTATTATAGAACATAATTTAGACGTTATAAAACTTGCTGATTATATTATTGATGTTGGTATGGAAGGCGGTAAAGGTGGTGGAAAAATCTTAGTTACTGGTACCCCAGAAAAAGTAGCTACTCATAAAAAAAGTTATACTGCTAAGTTCTTGAAAAAGGAACTTGGTTAAATGTAAAATTACTTATCATTATATATTTCAAAAATCCAATGAGTATTAATTCATTGGATTTTTTATATCAACTAAACCCAAATTGTTTACTCATAATTTCAGTTTGATTACAAAGGTATTAGTACTATAATAAAATTTTATATTTGTGTTGGGTTACATTTTAAACTTTTAAGAACTTAATAGAAATATTATAACCTAAAATTTTAACCGATGAAAAAAAGCACTTCATTATATAAAGCATTAGTTTTATTCCTATTTTTTGTCTTATCTAGTTTTTCTCTACTTACAAAAAACATCTCTAAAGATGTAACCCGTAAGAGTAATACTACTAGAATAATAACTGTTACATATCCCAACGGTTTAAATTGGATAAAGAGAGAAAAAATGAGAAATCATTTAATCGGCAAACTCAATATAAAAACTGTTTTATCAATTGAGTTATGTTTCAATCCTAACAAAGAAATTATTGAATTTATTTCGCCTTCTCACACAACATTTGGCAATGATGATGATGACGAAGATGGCGAAGGAGGAGTAGACGGAGGAATTAATGGAATTAATAACAAGCTTAACGACGAAGCTAAATCTTGCGGAATGTCCAGTGCAGCATTTGGAATTCATTGTAATCCTTCTGGATTCTAATATAGATGAGTCTTTCTATTGTTAATAAAAAAACTATATACATTCTATTAGTTCTTTTTTTTTCGAAAAAAATTAGAGCTCAATATTCGTACGAAGAAATAGTATTTAATTCTGATACCATAAATTTTACTGAACATAAAGTTGATAGTATCTTAAATTCATATAAGACAAACGATACTATACAAGCTACGATAGCTCATAACTTTTCATTTTTCTTCTACAGAAAAAAAAAGAAATATGATTTAGCTATTAAATATGGTAATCGAGAAATTAAAGTTCTTGATTCACTTAAAACATATAACAATACGTATGCGAATGCTCTTTATAACTTAGGTAGATTCTACCATAAAAAACAAGATTATAAAGTAGCCGAAAACTATTACAGAAAAGTTATAGAAACAAATGTATTCCCTTTAAAAATTGGACAATCTTATTGTCAAATAGGTGATTGCTTTTTCAAAAAAGGAGACTACTATAAGTCAATTGATTTTTACTTAAAAGGAATTCCAATTATTGAAAAAGTCGCTCCTAGTTCTACAGTTATTGTAATGATTAATAAATTAGCTAATAATTGTAATAAAATGGATACAAAGTATGCTACTTCACTTGGAATAAGATATCTTAAAAAAGCAGATAGTATCATCAATACTAATCCTAAAAAAATTAAGAATACTCTTAAATTTTCAGCATACAATAATTTAGCTAACCTATACTCATTAAAGCATTATTATAATTTTAGTAAAGCCCAATACTATTATAAAAAGAATTTAGTTAATGCTTTAAAAGAAAATGACTCATTAACTATTGGCTACACTTTCTTAAACTTAGGAGAATTGTACCTCAATAAAGAAAAAGATAGCTCTTTATACTTTCTAAATAAAAGTTTACAATACGCTTCGTATGGAAAAACATATATATACGAGACTTACAAAAATCTTTCTCAGTTTTTTTTTCAGAAGAAAAAAAACAATGAAGCTATAATAAATATTAATAAATCTATAGCATCATGCTTTAAAACTGAAGCTATTCTTAATTTTAATTCAATAACAGAAAGTCAAATAATAAAAGTAAAAGACAAAAGATCTTTACTATTTGCATTAACGTTAAAATGTGAGATTCTCCTTTCTCTTTACCAGAAAACAAAAAATCAACGATATTTAAAAGCAACTATAGAGAATGTAGAATTTACCAATAAAGTATCAAAAGTTATTATAAACTTCAATTCAGAAAGGAAGACTAATTTTTTATGGTTAAATGAAGTTTCTACTATCTTTAACTTTGGTATTTATGCTAGTCAATTAATAAACAATAACTCTAAAATGTTTCAGTTTATGGAGGCTAACAAAGCTTTTCTACTAACTAGAAGTATTACGAGTAATAATGAAAAGCTAGCATTACCCAAACTCATCTACGAAAAAGACATACGTTATAAAAAGCTAATTTTTGAAAATGAAAACAACCTTAAAACTTCTAAAGATTCACTATTTAATCTAAAATTTAGATATCAGAACTTTAAAGACTCTATTAAGGATATTTATCCTAAATATTTTGAAAAAAGAAACAATATTCAACCTATTTCTTTAAATGAGTTAAAATTAAATTTAGACAGCAATACTGTTATTCTCTCTTACAGTTTATTAGAGAATTTCAATCAGAAGAAACTATTAGGCATTGCAATTTCAAAACAACAGACATATTCGTTTAATTCTAATGTATCTGAAAAAGAATTAGGGCTAATTCGAACCTATAAACAACTTATCTCAAAACCACTTAAAACAAAAAATCAACTCGAAAAATTTGAGGAAGTATCCTACCAATTATATGGTTTATTATTTCCTAACAAAGACATTAAAGATTTAATGCTTCGTAAAAATTTAATTATAATCCCTGATAATATTTTACAAAACTTACCTTTTGAAGCTCTTAACTCTTCCAATAACTCTTTACAATACTTGGTATTATCAAACAACATTAGTTACGCTTATTCGATGTCTTTTTTAAACTTTAATAAACAACTAAAAAGAAAACAAAAAACTAATTTCTCAGGATATGCTCCTATAAGTTTCAACAATCGTTTACGAGAATTAAAAGAAAGTAAAAAAGAACTCTCATCAATTAATCATTATATAAATGGAGATAATTATTTCAATAATTCTGCTACTAAAAGCAATTTCTTTAGCACCTCTATAAACTCTAAAATAATCCATTTAGCAACACACGCTAATATGTCTAATATTCCTATTATCTATTTTAAAAACGATTCTCTAAAACTAAATGAATTATACACATACAAAAACAATGCGGATTTAGTTGTTTTAAGTGCATGTGAAACAAATTTAGGAGAATTAAAACAAGGGGAAGGCATTTTAAATTTAGCCAGAGGTTTTTTCTATTCAGGTGCTAATTCAGTAATTTCTTCATTATGGAAAGTTAACGACGCCTCTACCTCTTATTTAATGAGTCATTTTTACAAAAACATTGCTAACAACGAATCTAAAATAAGTGCATTAAACAGTGCTAAAAGAACTTATTTAAAAGAACATTCTCTCTCTGAAACATCGCCATATTACTGGGCTTCTTTCATTCTTATTGGCGATACAACTCCTGTTTTTAAACCTCTAAACTTCCATTCATATCTTCTACTATTAATCCTCTCCTTTATCATTTTTATTTTTTTTAGAAAAAAATGGGTAACAAAAATTTAAACCTGTAACTACCTAGTAAGTAATTTTATATTGAAACATATTTTTTATTAAGACAATTTATAGGAAAGTAACTTGAAATAGCTTTCTATTCGTCTATTAAATAGTAATAATTTTTTTCGCGAAAAATAGACATACACCTTGAATGTCTTAAAATGATCAAGGATTCATCAATTTTTTAATTATAGAATATGAAAAATCAAATTTTAAATCTAGGAAAAGTATTGAGCAAAACAGTACAAAAAGAAATCAATGGAGGATTTGGTTACCAACCATTTATGTGTGATCCTGATCAACCTTTTGTTGCTTGTAAGCTTCGTGAACAGTGTACTTTAGGATCAGATGGAATATGGTTTTGTAGTTAACAACCTTTAATAAAAAAACCTCCTGCTTACTCTCAGGAGGTTTCTATTTTATCAGTTTTAATAGCATTAGTTTTTAAGCATAGATTATCAATTCATTTTATCCAATAACACTATTGCTTCTTTATATTTATAATACTTTTTATCTATTATTAACTGTAATGTTTTCTTTGCTTTTTTAAGCTGCTTTGATTTTATATACAACAAGCTCTTATACCAATACCCTTTTTCTCCATCTATTAAATCACTATTAATTAAGCTATCTAAAACAGTAAGAGCTCTATCATAATCTTTAAGTTCTATATTGGCGACAGCAATATAAATATACACCCCACTTATATCTTTATTTTCTAATAAAAATGCATCAAAAAGCGATACCGCTTCCTTATATTTTTGTTCTTTAAATAATTTCTCTCCTGTAATTAAATCATTGTTTGCCTCATTATTTCCTCTCTCAGGAAAAGATGGTAACCCTTTCATTATTTCACTTTCAGCATACAACTGCAATGAGTTGTTAGTAGAAAACGGTTTAAAAATAAATAATAGTAAAACTACTGCAGCTGCTACACCCGAAATTATACGAATTATTCTCCCTTTCTCATTTCTTCTATTTTCTCTCGTAGCTTCTTCTATCGTTTTTTTTAACACTTGTATTTCTTCACTTCTAAATAAAGCTTCATACTCCTTTACTTCCTTCTCATCTATGTTTTCAATAAAGCTCCAATCATTTTCATCTAATGATTCAAATAATTGTTGTTCTAATAGAAACTGCTTCTTGAATACAGTGTCTGTATCAATTCTTTCAAGAAACTTTACTCTTTCACTCTCAGAAAATTCATTTCTTAAAAATTTCTCAATTAGTATATTGTCTTCTAAATTCATAATTCTCGTAATGAATTATATCGTTGATCTCCTTTTACTAAATCTGTTAATTTCTTTTTACATTTAAAAACACGTTGTCTTACTACTGCTTCCGAAGTATACTCAGTAGTTTCAACAATCTCAGCATAGCTAGTTTTAGCAAAAAACATGGTCAGAATCTTTTTACAATTATCAGATATTTCATTCAACTTCTCTAAAAACAGCTCGTGTCTTTTTTGCTCTACCAGTGCATATGCATTCGCAGTATATTCACTTATTTGTTCAATTCCTTCTGAATTTGTTACCCGTTTCTTGTAACTATTTAATTCACGTCTCCATAAATTTTTACAAACTGTAAATACATATGCATCAAAACTACTTTTAATTATAATCCCTTCTTTTTTATGCCGTACTGCAATTTGTAATAATGCTTTTTGAAAAACATCTTGTGCATCTTCAATATTTCCTTTGTTTTGAAGAACAAATTTTTTAACTCCTAAAAAGTTTTTTTGATAAATCTTAGAAATGGTTTTTGAATCTCCATTTACTAGTGCTTCAAGATAAAATTTTCCGTCCATTTGCAATAATTCTACCACAAAAGTAAAAATTTATGTTTTTCTATAAGATAACATTCTGATTTTTGGTTCGCTTCATATAGAACAAGTAATATCAAATTAACAAATCTTTTTTAGGCTGTCTTTCTATAATTATAACTAAGAAAAGAAAACACTAATTCTTTTTAAACATGAAATTTCTAGCATTTTAAGCCTTTTTATATAGAAAAAAGCACTAAATTAGCCAGTCTGTTTAAATGCTAAAAAAATGACAAACGACGATAGAAAAATACGTGAGAAATTGCAACAGAAGACGTGGAATGAAATAAAGACGAATGATTCTTGGGCTATTTTCAAAATCATGTCTGAATTTGTAGATGGTTATGAAAAACTCAGTAAAATAGGTCCTTGTGTTTCTATTTTTGGTTCTGCACGTACAAAACCAGAACATAAATACTATAAATTAGCAGAAGAAGTTGCTTATCAATTAACTCAAAATGGATTTGGTGTTATTACTGGTGGTGGTCCAGGAATTATGGAAGCTGGTAATAAAGGAGCAAATCGTGGTAAAGGAACTTCGGTTGGTTTAAATATTGAATTGCCTTTTGAACAACACGATAATCCTTGGATTGATCCAGGTAAAAGTTTAGACTTCGATTACTTCTTTGTACGTAAGGTAATGTTTGTAAAATACTCGCAAGGTTTTGTAGTAATGCCTGGTGGTTTTGGTACAATGGATGAACTTTTTGAAGCCATTACTTTAATTCAAACACATAAAATTGGACGATTCCCAATTGTATTAGTAGGTAAGAAATTTTGGAGTGGTTTACTAGATTGGATTCAAAATACTTTATTAGAAGAAGGAAATATTAGCGAAGGTGATTTAAAATTATTTAGAGTAGTTGACACTGCTGAAGAAGCTGTAGAGCACTTTAATAAATTCTATGCGAAGTATCAATTAAAGCCAAACTTCTAAAAAAATTAAAAAATAAAGTCTATATTCAACTCGTTGTTAAAAAGCAACGAGTTTTTTATTTTGAAAAAGTACATCCCTCTACATATTATTATTTTTTTATTGCCTTTCTTAGGGGTATCTCAAGAAAATAAGATTCATATAAAAGTTCATTTAGATACTTTAAAGCATCAGCTTCAAATTCGAGAAAAAATCACGTTTTACAACAATACTTCTAAAGAATTATCTGATATCTTCTTTCACAACTGGGGAAACAGCTTTAAAGGAAATGAAACTCCTCTTGGAAAAAGATTAATAGAGGATTATAAAAAAGACTTTTACTTTACAGAGGAGGAGAACAGAGGCTACTCTAAAATACACACTATAAAAAGTAATAAAATTCCTTTAAAATTTACTGAATTACCACAACAACAAGATATTCTTAAAGTTACTTTAAACTCTCCTTTACAACCTAAAGATTCTGTAGTAATCGACGCTATGTATACTGTTAAGATTCCTAATGTGAGATTTACAGGGTATGGAAAAACATATAATGGTTATCACCTCCGATTTTGGTATTTAACCCCTGCCGTATATACAAACGATTGGCAGTTAATGAGTAACTTAAACATGGATGATCTTTTCGAAAATGTAGCTGATTTTACTGTTGAAATAGATGTTCCTAAAAAATATACCTTAGAAAGTAATTTATATCAATATAAAACTACCAAAGGACCGATAAATAATTATTACTTAATAGGAAAGCAGAAAAAAGATATTATTTTAAATATCAACCCTAATCATAAAAAGTTTAAAACTTTTCAAAATAAAAACACCGTAGTTAAGACTGATATTTTCGACAAACGTCTTGACATGAGTTCTTCCAATAAAATTGTAAATCGACAAATAGAATTTATTGAAAACTTTATAGGGAAACATCCACACACAGAAATATTGGTAGATGCTAATACTGTAAATAAAAATTCCTTAAGAGAATTATATGGAATTCCAGATTGGTTAAAACCCTATCCTGAAAATTTTAAATGGGATATTCGATTTTTTAAAGCTCTTGTAAGTAAATATATAGACGATGTGCTATTGCTTAACAAACGAAAAGATTATTGGCTAAGTGAAGGAATTCAAACCTTCTTAATGATGGAATATATTAACAAGTATTATCCTAACATTACTGTTTTCGGAAGATTTTCAAACTTATGGGGATTCAAAAAATACAATCTAGCTAAGCTTAAACAAAACGATAAGTATTCTTTTTTATATCAATTTAGTGCCCGTAGATTCTACGACCAGGCATTAAACACACCTGCCGATTCTTTATCTAATTTTAATCGAAAAGTAATAAGTCCGTACAAAGCAGGGTTAGGACTTCGTTATTTACAAGACTTCCTTGGTAATGAGACTTTACGTAAATCTTTTCAGGAATTTTATAAAGATTATCGATTAAAAATTACCACTTCTGATTCTTTCAAAGATATTTTGAAAAAAAAGGCAGCTAAAAATGTAGACTGGTTTTTTGATGATTATATAACAACCAGTAAAAAAATAGATTATAAAATAAAAAAGGTAAAGTACCTAAAAGACGAGGACTCTGTAGCAATTACTATAAAAAATAAGCGAAATATTACTGCCCCAGTTTCTATATACGCTGTAAAAGATAAAAACATCAAATCCAAAATTTGGGTTACAGATGTAGATAGTGTCAAAACAGTTAAAATCAAAGCCAATGGCTTTGATAAACTAGCTTTGAATTACGAGCAAATTTATCCTGAATACAATTCGCTTAACAATTTCAAAAACATTAACAACGCTATTATTAGCAAACCTATTCAATTTCGTTTTTTAAAAGACGTAGAAGATCCATATTATAATCAAATCTTCTATACTCCAGATATACGATATAATTTATATGACGGAGTTATTCTTGGAGTTAACTTCAATAATAAACCTGTTATAAAACATAATTTTGAATTTAGTATTACTCCCAATTATGCCTTTAGAAGTAAAAACTTAACTGGCTTTTATTCTTTTAGCTACAACCAATTTTTCGAAGATTCCAAAATTTATAGGATTCGTTATGGAGTAAGTGGAAGTAATTTTCATTATGCGCCAGAGTTATCTTATAACACCTTCTCTCCTTTTGTTAGTTTTCAGTTTAGAAGAAATACCTTAAGAGATGTAGGTACAAAGTTCTTATTATCTCGCGTTGTATATGTGAATAGAGAAATACAGCCTACACAACAAGAAATTGAAAGCGATCGCTATAGTATTCTCAACTTCAGATATGTATACAGCAAACCCAATGTTATTAGAAGACTTCAATATGCTGTGAATACAGAAATTGCCGATAACTTCACGAAGTTATCTACAGATATTCGTTATCTAAAATTCTTTAACGAACAACAAAGTTTTAATTTACGCTTCTTTGGTGGTTTTTTCTTGTATAATAATTCTGAAGGTAATTACTTCAGTTTTGGGTTAAATAGAAGCTCCGATTATTTATTTGAACAAAATTTATTTGGAAGGTCAGAAAGTAGTGGATTATTCAGCCAGCAATTTGTAATTTCAGATGGTGGTTTTAAGTCCTTTTACAACCAACCTTCTTTCGCCAATCAATTTATCGCTTCAGCAAACACTAGTGTAAGTGTATGGAGGTGGGTAGAAGTTTATAACGACTTCGCTATGCTAAAAAGTAAAAATCAAGGTCCTAGGTATTTTTACGAAAATGGAATTCGCCTTAATTTTATTCCTAATATTTTTGAATTGTACTTTCCTGTGTATACAAATGAAAGATTTGAAATTAACCAACCTGCTTATCCTAATAAAATACGTTTTGTAATTACATCTAGTTTAGATAGAATTTATAATTTTATTCGACGAGGTTTATTATAGAAAGTTCAACAAAACTCCAAAAAAGAACTTTTTTTTGCGATTTAATCAAAAAAAACATCGATTTTTAAAATTCATTTAAAAAAACTACCTTTGTAGCTATAGCAAAAAATGTTTATTTATATGAGTCAAAGTGTAGAAATTTCAAATTCCCAACAATTATCATTCGAAGACTTTAAAAAAGAAGTATTAGACGATTACAAGATTGCTAAATTAAGTCGAGAATGTAGCTTACTTGGAAGACGTGAAGTACTTACAGGAAAAGCAAAGTTTGGAATTTTTGGAGATGGAAAAGAAGTGCCTCAATTAGCCATGGCTAAAGCCTTTAAAAATGGAGACTTTAGATCGGGTTATTATAGAGATCAAACATTTATGATGGCTATTGGTGAATTAAACCCGCAACAATTCTTCGCTGGATTGTATGCGCATACAGATATTCAACAAGAACCAATGTCAGCAGGAAGGCAAATGGGTGGTCATTTTGCTACACATTCTTTAGATGAAAATGGAAACTGGAAAAACTTAACAGCTCAAAAGAATTCATCTGCAGATATCTCTCCTACTGCTGGTCAAATGCCTAGATTATTAGGATTAGCGCAAGCATCTAAAATCTATAGAAATGTAAAAGGTTTAGAAAGTTTTTCTAATTTTTCTGATAAAGGAAATGAAGTAGCTTGGGGAACCATTGGAAATGCTAGTACTAGTGAAGGTTTATTTTTTGAAACAATTAATGCTGCTGGTGTATTACAAGTTCCTATGGTAATGAGTGTATGGGATGATGAATATGGAATCTCTGTACATGCAAAACACCAAACAACAAAAGAAAGTATTTCTGAAATCTTAAAAGGATTCCAAAGAGAAAATGACACTAACGGTTATGAAATCTTTGTTGTTAATGGTTGGGATTACGTTCAATTAATAGATGTATATAATAAAGCTGCTGAAGTAGCAAGAACAAAACATATTCCTGTATTAATTCATGTTAAAGAATTAACACAACCTCAAGGACATTCAACTTCTGGTTCTCACGAAAGATATAAATCGAAAGAACGTTTACAATGGGAACAAGAGTTTGATTGTATCGCTAAAATGAGACAATGGATTCTTGAGTTTGAACTTACAGACGAGCAAGGAAATGTATTACGTTTTGTAGATAATGAAGAAGAGTTAACTGCTTTAGATAAGAAATTAAAAAAAGAAGTAAGCGTAGCTAAACGAGAAGCTTGGAATAATTTTATTAATGAAATTAAAGCTGAAGTAACTGAAGCTACAAACTTATTAGAAAAGGTAGCTGCTAAAAGCGCAAATGCATCATTTATTACTAAGTATAAAAATGATTTAACTGCAATTGCAGAACCTATAAGAAAAGACATATTAGTAGCTTGTAGAAAAAGTTTACGATTAATTCGTGAAGAAAATTTTGCAGAGAAAATAGCACTTCAAAATTTTATTAAAGATCGTATAAAAGATGCAGGTGTAAAATATTCTGCTCACTTATTAAGTGAAACAGAAGCTGCTACTACTAATGTAAGTTCAACAGCTCCAACTTACGATTCTGAGAAAAATATAGTAGATGCTCGTATTGTAATGCGAGAAAATTTTGATGCTATATTAAAAAAACATCCTGAAGTTTTAATTTTTGGTGAAGATGCTGGACATATTGGTGATGTAAATCAAGGATTAGAAGGCTTACAAGAGAAATACGGAGAATTACGTGTTTCTGATACAGGTATTAGAGAAGCAACTATTTTAGGTCAAGGAATTGGAATGGCTATGAGAGGTTTACGTCCAATTGCAGAAATCCAATATTTAGACTATCTGTTATATGCTTTACAAATTATGAGTGATGATTTAGCAACATTACGTTACAGAACATTTGGAAAGCAAAAAGCTCCTTTAATTATTCGTACTCGTGGTCATAGATTAGAAGGTATTTGGCACTCAGGTTCACCAATGGGTGGTATTATTAATAACATCAGAGGAATTCATGTACTAGTACCTAGAAACATGACAAAAGCTGCAGGTTTTTACAATACTGTTTTAGAAGGTGATGATCCTGCTTTAATTGTAGAATGTTTAAATGGATATCGTTTAAAAGAGGAATTACCAACAAACTTAGGAGAATTTAAAACACCTATTGGAGTTGTAGAAACTATTAAAGAAGGTAGCGATATTACTATTGTTTCATATGGTTCTACATTACGTATTGTTGAAGAAGCAGCTAAAGAATTAGCACAAGTAGACATTCATGTAGAAATTGTAGATGCACAAAGTTTACTACCTTTTGATGTGAATCACGATACTGTGAAATCTATCGCTAAAACAAATCGCTTATTAGTAGTAGATGAAGATGTACCTGGAGGTGCTTCAGCTTATTTATTACAAGAAATAGTAGAAAATCAAAATGCATATATTCATTTAGACAGTAAGCCACAAACATTAACTGCCAAAGCACACAGACCTGCTTATGGTACAGATGGAGATTATTTCTCTAAGCCTTCTGCTGAAGATATTTTTGAAAAAGTATATGATATTATGCATGAAGCTAACCCTCAAAAATATAAGAGTTTATACTAATTTTTTAGTGTAAACCAAAACATAAAAAAGCCAGTTTTAAAAACTGGCTTTTTTATTGTGTTATAAATTATCTTTTATTTTAAAGCATCTCCTCTATCTTCTGTTACCTGATTCTTAGATTGATAATCTCTAATTTTATCTTTAATCATATCCATAAAACTAGAATCAGCAAAATCTGCATTGTCAACAATTTCCTGTAATGCTTGAATTCTTTCTGTCATTGTTTCTTTGTTCATTGCTAAACCAGCAAATTTTGCAGTAGCAATATCCACAGACTTTTCAGAAATATTAGCAGCTTTTACCCAAACTTCTTCTATATACTTTCCTTCGCCACGCTTACCTTTAACATGTGCCCAATCATCTTGAGTACCAACAACAGCGATAATGTCCATAGGACTATATTTAGTGTCTGTTTTAGTTAAAAGATCTGGTCTTTTATATACATTAGCATCTTTTAACATTACTCCTACTTTACCATCTACAGCTAAAAAAGTAGAACGACTCCACCCTTCTTTACCATCTATTAATTTTACTTTATAATAATCTTTTTTAGAAACAGAATCTGTATGCTTTTCTCCTGTAAAATAAACTTTTTCTCCTAAGCTCATAGAAGTAATCCACTTCCCTTTTGCTGTTGGAGTTTCTCTAACAGATAACTTATCTAATAAACAAATAGCATCTCCGCTAGCATCTTCCTCTGCACTATTTGCAGTTTTTTCATCTGCTACTTCATTTGTAGAAGTTTCTTGATTCGTAGTTTTTGTCGATTTACCACCTTCTGTTTTACAGCTTGTTACCATAAGCGAAAGCGACATAATAGCAATAAGTATTTTTTTCATTTTATTTAATTTTAGTGACAAATATATAATTTAATTTATTATTCAATTTTAAGAGATCCTGAATCAAAAACACATGTTTCTATGATAGAAAACCTTCAATATAATTTAATATTGTGTTGCAAAAGTATTAGGAAATCTTCAACTGTATTTTAACATATTGTAAACTTATGAAAAAGTATTTATTTCTTAGTTTTTAATTAAATGTGCACCAATAGCACAATCTAAACAGCGCTTATCATTACAATATGTGTTTTTTAATTGTAATAATGCTTGTGTATGATATGCATTATCAACAGTGATACCTTTATCTATAAATTTTGAAATAACACTGTTTTTCTCTGGAACAATTTCTTTCATCAAATTAAGGAACAATTCATCTCGAAATACACCTCTATTTTTAAAATACAAGAACTTTAGTGGTATTATTGTATTAATGATAATCAGCTCTATAAAAGATCGAGTTAATCTTTTATGACTACTCTTTGATTCTTTAGCAAATGTGTAATGGTTTTTCCAAAAAGTAGGTAACTTAACTTCAAATAACTTATAAAAATCTTCTGATGATTCTGTAGTTAAAACTTTAGAAAACAAATTCTGATGTTTATGATACAAAGCTCCCAGTTGCGCTATTCTAATTGTTGGAAAATTATGAGGTCGCATTCTAAAAAACTGAAAATTATGATTTGCTAATGGTTGTAAATCATATTTACGTTGTAAAAACTGATATTCTCTTTGTAGTTTTTTATAATATTCATTTTCAATATTTTCTTCAAGAAAACCTCCTTGCCCAAATAATAATGCATGCAATACTTCTTCTTTAAATCGTACTTTTCTGAGAATTGAAAAATTAAATGACTGTGCTAATTTTAAAAATGCTTCATTGTTTACTTTTAAACCAAAGTTTTTTACCAATAATTGAAATAATACAGCCTCATAATCGTAATTCGCTTTCGTTAATAATTCTTGTATTTGTTTAGATTTTTTTTCTAATCGCTCAAAAAATAATCGTTCCAGCCAATTATTCATTATGAATGCATCTACATCCTTTAGTTGTTTTTCACAAGAAATCCATCGTAACTCTTTTGAAAATAATTTTTGATAATTCTGTAATAGTTTTTTATCTATTTTTCCTTTCAATTCTAAAGTAGGCAATGTTTTATTATTACTCATAAATATTTCTACATCGTTCTCATACACAACATGTAATATAACAGCATCATAGTTTACATCTTTTTCATGGTGGTGTGCGTACCAATCTGAAGATTTTAAATGAATTTCAATATTACCATACCATAGTTGATTATTTATCTGAACTGAAGCATTTAGAAAGTCGGGACCTGAGTTTTTATTGTAAGTACCAGAATTAAAAACAATTACGTTTTCTCCGGTAGTAGTAATTAAATTTTCTAAATCTAACAACTTATACTGCCACAAGTAGTGGATAAATTTTTCTTTCATAGCCTGTAATTTTTCTGCAATTTGTCGACTATTAAGGTATGAAAAATTTATTGAAATCAACTTTTATTAGTCTGTTTCTCACATTTGCTGCGTTTGTATTTATAAAAAGTTTAATCAACTTTAAAGCAGACACAGCTACATTTGGGTTACTTATTCCATCTTTTTCAATTCTTACATTTTTTGTATTATTATACATAAGACCAGTAGCGAGAACAGACCGCTATTTAGTTTTATATACTGTACTTATCATTTCTGGTTTATTAGTTAGTTTAATTATACCTATAGAAATGAATATTGTTTGTAGTGCAATCTTAGTATTAGGTTGGGCAATGTATTTATTTTGGTATTCTGTTTTTGAACATAGAAATTATACAACACTGCAAGTAGGAAAGAAAATTCCTTCGTTACAATTTGAAAATATAAATAAAGAAACTGTAAGCCTAAGTGATTTTAATGGAAGCTTTAAAGTATTACTTTTTTATAGAGGTAATTGGTGTCCTTTATGTATGGCACAAATTCAAGAAGTTGTAAACGCATATAAAGAATTAGCAGAAAGACATACAGATGTACTTTTAATTAGCCCACAGCCACATACTTTTACTGAAAAGCTTGCTAAAAAATACGATGTTCCATTTCATTTTCTAGTAGATCAGAACAACAAAGCTGCAAAGAGTTTAAAAATTGCTCATAAGAACGGTTTACCAATGGGATTACAAGTTTTAGGCTATACAAATGACGTAGTTGAACCTACTGTAATTATTATAGATAAAGATGATAAAATTATTTTTGCTGATTTAACTGATAATTACAGAGTACGCCCAGAACCAGCTACTTTTCTGGAAATCATAGATCAACACCAAGTGTAAAAGAATTTATAAATGTAGGTATAAGTTTTTTCAATTATGTATCTTAAAGACATCTAAGATAACCTAGTAATTTTACCAAAAATTAATTTGAATGACTACTATAGAAAGCTTGCAATGGCGTTATGCCGTTAAGAAATTCGACGAAAATAAATCTTTATCTGAAGCACAGATAGAAACCTTAAAAGAGGCTTTTAATTTAACAGCTACTTCTTACGGATTACAACCTGTTTCTTTAGCTATTATTAAAAATAAAGATATTCAACAGCAACTAGTTGCACATTCTTGGAATCAACAACAAGTTGTTCAAGCTTCTCATGTATTAGTTATTTGCATACCTAAAGAGCATACCGAAAAAGATGTAGAAAAGTATTTTAATCTAGTAAAAGAAATTCGCAATACTCCTGATGAAATTTTAAATCCATTCAAAGAATTTTTAATGGGAAGTTTCAAACAAAAAACTCAGGAAGATTTATATCAATGGAATAAAAACCAAGCATACATTGCGCTTGGAAATTTATTAACCGTTTGTGCAATAGAAAAAATTGATTCTTGTCCTATGGAAGGTTTTGACCCTGTAAAATATGATGAGATTTTAGGTCTAGCAGAAAAGAACTTACAATCTATATTAGTACTTCCAGTAGGATATAGAGCTGAAGATGATTTTATGAAAGATTTGAAAAAAGTTCGTAAACAAACACATGAAGCTGTATTACATATAGAATAACAATATTAATTAGGGATTTTTATATGCAAAAGTGTTGGTAATTTTAATCGATTATCAGCACTTTTCTTTTTATGTTTATATTAGTACCTTCTTAAACAAATATACATGCAACCTTCAGACATATTACTACTTATTGTTGCCTATTTTGGTGTGTTAATTTTTATATCTTATCTAACTGGAAAATCTGCAAATAATCAAACATTTTTTAAAGCTAATAATTCCTCTCCTTGGTATTTAGTCGCTTTTGGTATGATTGGTGCTTCGCTTTCTGGAGTGACATTTATTTCCGTTCCTGGTTGGGTAGAAGGACAACAAATGAGTTATATGCAAATGGTGTTAGGTTATGTGCTTGGATACGCTGTAATTGGTTTAATACTTCTTCCACTCTACTATAAATTAAACCTAACTTCTATCTATACTTATTTAGAAGATCGTTTTGGAAAACATTCATATAAAACAGGAGCTTCATTCTTTCTTCTTTCTAGGACTATTGGGGCAGCTTTTCGTTTATTTTTAGTAGCAAATGTATTACAACTTATTTTATTTGATGCTTATGGAATTCCGTTTTGGGTTACCGTAACCATTACTATTTTATTAATATGGCTATATACTTTTAAAGGTGGAATTAAAACCATTGTATGGACAGATACTTTGCAAACTTTATTTATGTTAATTGCTGTTGGTGTTTGTATTATAATGATAAAAGATGCATTACAAATAGAGCATCTCTTTGGTTATATAGCAGATAATAAACTTTCTAAAATTTTCTTTTTTGAAGATGTAAATGCTGGAAATTATTTCTGGAAACAATTTTTCTCAGGTGCCTTTATTGCTATTGTTATGACTGGTTTAGATCAGGACATGATGCAAAAGAATTTAACTTGTAGAAATTTAAAAGACGCACAAAAAAACATGTTTTGGTTTACCATTGTATTAGTAATTGTAAACTTTTTCTTTTTAGCCTTAGGTATTTTACTAACCGACTACGCAACAATTCATGAAATTGATGCTCATAAAGATAATTTATTCCCTGTTATAGCAACTAGTGGACAGCTTGGTAAAGCTACTGCCTTATTCTTTGTATTAGGTTTAATTGCTGCTGCATACTCTAGTGCAGATAGCGCTTTAACTTCCTTAACTACTTCTTTTAGTATTGATATTTTAGAAATCGATAAAAAGGAAGATGAACAGCAAAAAATTAACATTAGGAAGAAAATACACGTATTGTTTTCTTTCATTCTAGTAGCTACAATTTTAATTTTCAAATATTTTATTGCAGATGCTAGTGTGATTGCTAAAATATTTCAATTTGCAGGATATACATATGGTCCTTTATTAGGACTTTATGCGTTTGGTTTATTTACAAAACTCAATATCAAAGACAAATTAGTTCCTTACGTTTGTTTAATTGCTCCAATACTTACTTACTTAATAAGTATATATAGTAAAAACTCTTTAGGGTTCGATTTTGGTTTCTTTGTATTAGTATTAAATGGAGCTTTAACCTTCTTAGGACTATTATTAATAAAACACACTAAAAATGTCTAAAAAAGGAAAAGCAAAGAATACCGTAAATAAAGCGAAGCATTCGCGCTTAATGAAACAAAAAGAAAACAAGCTTCGATTAGAAAAACAACGAACTAAAGAACGTTTAAAAGCAATTATAAAAAAAGCAAACCAAGTAAAAGCACAAGAAGAAAATGACAGCACAGGAAATAATTAATAAGTTTGACTTGATCAAACATCCAGAAGGAGGTTACTTTAAAGAAACCTATAGAAGTTCAGGTACTATTGCAAATGAAAACTTAGATACTCTTTTTATTGGGGATCGTAATTTTAGTACAGGTATATACTTTTTATTGACTTCTGATAGTTTTTCCGCTTTTCATAAAATTAATCAAGATGAAATGTGGCATTTCTATATAGGAACTACACTAAAATTACACATGATTGCTCCAAATGGAGACTATTCTTATGTACTTATAGGTAATAATATATTAAATGATGAACTTCCACAATTTGTAGTTCCAGCTCAATATTGGTTTGCTGTAGAAGTTGTTCAAGAAAACTCTTTTGCTTTTACAGGCTGTACCGTAGCTCCTGGATTTGATTTTAACGATTTTGTACTACCTAAAAGAGTTGATTTAATAAAAATATTTCCACAGCATTCAGAAATTATCACGAGACTTACACATCATTAAATTTATTTTTGAAGTAAATAACAATGATATAAATTAAAAACCCTAAGTTTAAAACTTAGGGTTTTTAATTTATATATGTTTTATTCTTCTCTATTTACTTTACTACAAAAACAACATTAATCAGAGAATTCAGATCTGTTGGTTGCCCAATAATTGTATAGGTAAGTACACCATTCGCATCAATAGACATTGTTCCCGTATTAAACACCGCAGGATCTGCAAACGTTACATAATAATATAAATCTGTTGCTGCATAGATTGGAATTGCTCCTGGTGCTCCTGTACTACTTACAGTAGGAGTAGCAAACTGTGCTGTATATTGAGTGTATAAATTTATTGTAAATGTTCCATTCGTACTAGCATCAATAGCTATTGAAGGTGGATAAAAAACTCTTGCTGCTCTGGAGGTAATAGGCGCAATTGCTTGTACAACTTCCTCGACTGTAGTTTCATTTACTGCCCCAGGATCACCTGCTATATTATTTACATCTGTAGCAGTATTCAAACTTACCTCTGTAGCATTTTGATCATCTGGTGCAGTTACCCAACTTGTACCATTGTATCGATATACTTGTTGGTCTGTTGTATTAAATAATAATGCACCTGCACTCATTCCTGTTATTCCTAACATTTCTGCATTTGTAGCAGTAGGCAATGACAATAATGAATTTGCATCAATTTGACTATACGCAAACACACTCATCAATAAAGCCCCTAATAAAAACTTTACTTTCATACTCTTAATTTACACTTTACGATTGCTAATTAACTGATTATTTATAACATAAAAAAATTGTAGACCGTTATAAATTGTTCCCTAAATCAATTAATTAACAT
Organism: Tenacibaculum amylolyticum; assembly: GCF_964511145.1. Taxonomy (NCBI): domain Bacteria; kingdom Pseudomonadati; phylum Bacteroidota; class Flavobacteriia; order Flavobacteriales; family Flavobacteriaceae; genus Tenacibaculum; species Tenacibaculum amylolyticum. The sequence continues at coordinate 34,396 of NZ_CAZEFZ010000018.1, read as the reverse complement.
CTAAAAATACATTAAAATTTTAATCTATAAAAAAATGGTAGTACATTTATTACATTATAAACAAAAATTCAATGAATAGGGAGATAATTATTTTTTCAATTCTCTTATTAATGTTCCCCATATTTTTATTATCTCAAACCGGTCCTGGTGGAGTTGGTGCTAGAGATGGTAGTTCTAATTTGATTATCTGGTTAAGAGCAGACGACTTAAATGCAGATGGAGATAATACAAACAACCCTGCCAATGGTTCTTTAGTAACTACTTGGTCTGATTTTAGTGGAAATACAAACAATTTTACTCAAGCGGGTGCAAATAGACCTACATACAATACTACAGGAGCATTTAATGCAGTAAATTTTAATGCAGCTCCAGCTACACCACAATTTATGAATGGTAGTATCACTGGAATGTTCCCTAATGGTAGTGTTTTCTTTGCTTTAACCCCTGTGAACAGTGGTCAATCGAATACTCTTTTTGATAACCCTACAGCTTCTTTAAGAGTTGAACAATGGTCTAATACGAATAGAGTTGGGTATACAAGATATGGTGTGGCTGATTACACAACAACTATTGCTCCTCCATTTGGTACGAACTCTATATTTTCTTATCATAAAAATACTGGAAGCACTAATTTACAGGTAAATGTAAATGCGAATGTTCAGAATATAAATATTGGTACAACAACAGTTGGAATACCTTATGATAGAATAGGTAGAAACTCCAATGGTTCAGATGAAGCAAGTGGTAATTTTTATGAAATAATTCTCTTTAACAGTATGGTTAATGATGCTCAAAAAATTATTATCGATAATTACTTATCAGCTAAATACGGAAATATTACTATTGCAAATAATATCTATAATGAAGACAATGCTGGTGCTGGAAATTATGATCATGAAGTAGCTGGTATAGGTAGAATAGACGCTTCTAATTTGCATACAGACGCTCAAGGAACTGGAATTGTTAGAATATTAAATCCTTCTAATTTAGGGAATAACGAATTTCTTATATGGGGCCACGATAACGCTGCTTTACAATTAAATACAGGCTTAAATGCTCCTGAAATTATTTATACTAGACTTAGTAGAACATGGAGAGTTAGTGAGGTGAGTACTGCTGGTTCTGCTATTAATGTTGGGAATATAGATATGCGTTTTGATCTTACAGGAATTGCAGGCGTAACGGTAGGAAATTTACGATTACTTATTGATACAGATAATGATGGAAGCTTTGATGATGAAACTCCAATTTCTGGAGCTATAGATTTAGGTAGTAATATATATAGCTTTAATGCTGTTAGCGATATTAGAAACAATAGACGTTTTACAATTGGATTAGCAACAACTACTATTATTACTAATAGAAAAATTACGACAAGAGTTAACAATTAAGCATAAAAAAAACCGAGCTAAACTCAGTTTTCTTTATTTATCTATAGATCCTAAAACTCGCTGCATAAAATTATTAAGCGCTTCTTTTTTAGGAGTCCCTTCTTTTATCATTTTATCAACCTCAATAGCTCCATACATATTCGAAATCAATTCCCCTATTACATCTAATTCTTCATCTTTTAATGAAGGAACTTCAGTTAATGCTTCAAGAGTTTCAATAGTTTCAATTACATAATCTTGGTCGTTTTCTTCTATAAAAGAAGTTAAATGTTTGATTACTGGTAACTTCATATTTTATTATTCTGTTATTGCAAAGCAAACTAACTTTGCTATGGCAATCTGTTTATTAAAAAGATTAATAACGTTTTAAAGTACTTCGCTAACTAATTCTTTTAAAACATCAAACTTGTTTGTTTGTACTTGATTTACAAACTTTCCATCTACAAAAGTTGCAAAAGTTGGTAAATTGTCAACTGTAGCTAATTGTCTGCTCTCTGGAAATTTCTCTGCATCTGCAATTACAAATGAAACAGCTTCATTTTCAGAAGACAATTTTTTAAACTTTGGTTTCATTATTCTACAGTTCCCACACCAAGTAGCAGAATACTGTACAATTACCGTTTTGTTTTCAGCAACGATGTTTGCTAAATTATCTTGATTTAATTCTTGTACCATTTTAATAATGAATTTAGAATTACGAATTATGGACTATGAAAACCCATAATTCGTAATCATATAAATATTAGTTTACTGCTAAATACTCTGCAGTAGCTTTTGCATTTGGCTGCATAGCTTGCTTACCTTCTTCCCAGTTAGCTGGACAAACTTCACCTTTTTCTTGTACGTGAGTATACGCATCAATTAAACGTAAATATTCGTTTACATTACGACCAATTGGCATGTGGTTTACACCTTCGTGTACTACAGTACCTTCTTCATCTATGATATAAGTAGCACGATAAGTTACATTATCTCCTTCAACTTGTACAGTTCCTGTAGCCTCATCATAAGTTTCATTAGAAATATCTAAAATTCCTAAAATTGAAGATAAATTACGGTTACTATCTGCTAATAATGGGTATGTAACACCTTCAATACCTCCGTTATCTTTAGTTTGGTTTAACCAAGCGAAGTGTACTTCAGGAGTATCACATGATGCTCCGATTACAATTGTATTTCTTTTCTCAAATTCTGGTAATGCAGCTTGAAAAGCGTGTAATTCTGTAGGACATACGAAAGTAAAGTCTTTTGGGTACCAAAATAATACTACTTTCTTCTTGTTATTTACCGCTTCTTCTAAAACGTTTAATTTAAACGTATCTCCCATTTCGTTCATTGCGTCTACGTTTAAATCTGGAAATTTCTTACCAACTAATGTTGCCATTTTTTAATTTTTAAATTGAGTTAATATTTACATTGTTTTTCAAAAACAGATGCAAAAATATTGCCTTCTCCCTTAAGAACAAGGAAAATTCTACAACAAAATCTTATTCTTCCATAAGATTTTTCAATGCAATGCAAAACCCTTTTTTTGTAACTTTATAAAGAACTACAAACAAATAACTTAAACCAACATGATAATTAAAATTTATTTCAAAATAAAAATTATAGATTTCCATTATTACAAGCTTTCTCATAATTTTGGAATGTCTCAAACCTAAAAACAAACAAAATGAAACACGAAGATTCAAATGGGATTGGAAAATGTCCCTTCCATAGTGCTCAAAATACTGCAGCAGGTAATGGAACTAGTAATAGAGATTGGTGGCCAAACGAATTAAAATTAAATATTCTTCGCCAAAATGCTTCTAAATCGAATCCAATGGGAACAGATTTCAATTATAAAGAAGCCTTTAACAGTTTAGACTTTGCAGCGTTAAAACAGGATGTAATTGATTTAATGACAGATTCTCAAGATTGGTGGCCTGCAGATTATGGACATTACGGTGGACTTATGATTCGTATGGCTTGGCATAGTGCCGGAACATATCGCGTTGGAGATGGTAGAGGTGGTGCGAATTCAGGTTCACAACGTTTTGCTCCTTTAAATAGCTGGCCAGATAATGGAAACTTAGATAAAGCTCGTTTACTTTTATGGCCAATCAAGAAAAAATACGGAAATAAAATTTCTTGGGCTGATTTAATGATTCTTGCCGGAAACTGTGCACTTGAATCTATGGGATTCAAAACATTTGGATTTGCAGGTGGTAGAGAAGATGTATGGGAACCAGAGCAAGATGTGTATTGGGGAAGTGAACATCAATGGTTAGGAAATGATGAACGTTATGATACAAGTGATGGAGAGTTAGAAGGACATTTAGGAGCTGTACATATGGGATTAATCTATGTAAATCCAGAAGGTCCTAATGGTGTTCCAGATCCTTTAAAATCTGCACATGATATAAAAATTACTTTTGGTCGTATGGCCATGAACGATGAAGAAACAGTAGCTTTAATTGCTGGTGGTCATACTTTTGGTAAAGCACATGGTGCTGCAGATGCAGACAAATATGTTGGTGTTGAGCCACACGGTGCTCCTATAGAACAAATGAGTACAGGTTGGAAAAACAGTTTTGGTTCTGGTGTTTTAGATGATGCTATTACTAGTGGTATTGAAGGAGCATGGACACCAAATCCAATACAATGGGATCATGATTTCTTTGATGTATTACTAAATTATGAATGGGAGTTAACGAAAAGCCCTGCTGGTGCACACCAATGGACACCAACAGCAGCTTCTAATGCTAGAATGGCTCCTAAAGCTGGTGATCCAAATGGAAAACAAGCCTTAATGATGACAACAGCGGACATGGCATTAAAGTTAGATCCTACTTATAGAAAGATTTCTGAAAAATTCCATAAAGACCATGCTGCTTTTGAAGATGCATTTGCGCGTGCTTGGTTCAAAATGACACATCGTGACATGGGGCCAATTGATCGTTATTTAGGTCCTGATGTTCCTAGTGAAGAATTAATCTGGCAAGATCGTATTCCAAAAGTAAATTATACTTTAAGTGATGCAGATATTGATACTTTAAAAAAATTAATTTTAGCTACTGGATTATCTATTTCTGAATTAGTAAAAACTGCTTGGGCCTCTGCTTCTACTTTTAGAGGATCTGATAAACGTGGTGGAGCTAATGGTGCAAGAATTCGTTTAGAACCACAAAGAAGTTGGGCGGTAAACAACCCTACTGAACTACATAAAGTATTAACTACTTTAGAAGCTGTGCAAAATGAATTTAAGGGTACTGTATCAATGGCAGACTTAATTGTTTTAGCAGGAAATGTAGGTATTGAAGAAGCAGCTAAAAATGCTGGACACTCTGTTGATGTTCCATTTTCACAAGGAAGAGGAGATGCGACTCAAGAACAAACAGATATTGAATCGTTTAGTCATTTAGAACCTGTAGCTGATGGCTTTAGAAATTATTTTAATCCTTTAGTAAATGCTGCTGCAGAAGATTTATTAGTAGATCGTGCTAATTTACTAACACTGTCTATTCCTGAGATGACTGCTTTAGTTGGTGGATTACGTGTATTGGGAACTAACTTTGACGGTTCTAAAAATGGCGTATTCACAAATAGTGTAGGAAGTTTAACGAATGATTTCTTTATAAATATTCTTGACTTTTCTTTAACTTGGAAAGCGACTAATTCAGAAGATAAAGAATTTATTGGAAGAGATAGAGCTACTGGAGCAATGAAATTTTCTGGTACTAGGGCTGATTTAATCTTTGGGTCGAATACTGAATTAAGAGCGGTATGTGAAGTATATGGTGCGAACGACGGACAAGAAAGATTTGTAAATGATTTTGTAAAAGCTTGGACTAAAGTGATGAATTTAGATCGTTTTGATTTAGACTAAAGAACCATATTATAACTTATAGAATAAAAAAGGCAGTTAATAAACTGTCTTTTTCTATATCATACATATTAAAATAAAATGCGTCAATTTGTTTTATAAGTAATTCTTCTATTGGTAATCACTGTGCGATATCTGACATCTAAAATTGCCTCTGCTGATGTAATTGTAGGACAAGTAGCAATAGCGTTATTTAATAAGACTCTATATCTATAATTTCCTTTATCAGTATTAGCATTAAGCACCGTTAAAGTGGCTGTTATTGTTCCTGTATATTCTGCTCCATCGCTAATAGGATTAAAAGTTGTTCCTCCATCGGTACTTACTTCCCATTGAAAAGCGGTTGTATTCGTAGCAACTACAGAAAAAACAGCATTATCATTTACAAAAACTGTTTGATTAGTCGGTTGGGTGGTTATGGCAGGAGCTGGCTCTACTGTAATGGTAAAATTTTCTATTTCTCCAAAACCAACATTTGCACAGGGATCAGTTGTTGCTCCATTAAAATCCAAATGGACTCGCCCGTTATAAGTTGTAGTAGCCGTAACTGCAGGAACTGTTACTGAAAGATTTATATTACACCCTCCTGCGGCTCTAGAATATGTACATGAATTAGTTACAAGGCTTTCATACACTCCATCACAATTAAAATCAAAAAACAATGTAACATGCTCTACATCTCCATCAAATGCTTCTAATGTTGTTCCTGGGATTACGTTTAAAGTAACATTTCTAGTTTCACCAGAACAAAAAACAGCTCCTGCTATATTACTAGCATCTACTTGCTCATATCTATTATCAAAAGTTCCTATTCCACAATGACCTGTACCTGGACATTGAGCATATGTAGTTATTGTAGAAAATAATAATAGAACGAATAAACTTTTATAAAAACTGTTTTTTGTAAGGGGTTTAAGTATCTGCAACATTTCAATAAATCATAAAATCATTCTTCTCAAATATAACAATTACAAACAAAAACTACTAAAAGCCAAACCATTAAAGTTATCACGCATTTATTAACACTTCAAAAAAAGCTATAAAAAAAGCGTTGATTTTTAACACCAACGCCCTTGTCATATTTAAGTTTATATTTTTTACTTCTTATTTACTCGCAAAAAGTTTTACGTCATTATCTGATACCGTTTTCTCTCCTAAAATAATTAAACGTTCTATAACATTTCGTAATTCTCTAATATTTCCTGTCCAATCGTACTCTTGCAACAATTTAATAGCTCCTTCAGAAAACGTTTTCTTTGGTGTTCCTTGTTCTTGTGCTATTTTATTGGCAAAAAAGTCTATTAGTAATGGAATATCTTCTCTTCTATCATTTAATGCAGGAACTTTGATTAAAATTACAGCTAAACGATGGTATAAATCTTCACGAAAACGCCCTTCCTCAATTTCTTTCTTTAAATCTTTATTTGTTGCAGCTAAAACACGAACGTTTACTTTGATATCTTTATCAGAACCCACACGAGAAACTCTATTTTCTTGCAGAGCTCTTAGCACTTTAGCTTGGGCAGACAAACTCATATCTCCTATTTCATCTAAGAAGATTGTTCCTCCATTTGCTGCTTCAAACTTTCCTGCTCTATCTTTATTAGCACCAGTAAAACTACCTTTTACATGACCAAATAATTCGCTTTCTATAAGTTCAGAAGGAATTGCCGCACAGTTTACTTCAATCATAGGAGCTTTGGCTCTATCTGACTTTTCATGTAACCAATGCGCTACCAATTCTTTACCTGTTCCATTAGGACCTGTAATTAATACACGAGCATCTGTGGCAGCTACTTTTTCTATAATATCTTTAATATGAGTAATTGCTTCACTATCTCCAATCATCTCATAGTTCTTACTCACTTTCTTTTTAAGACGTTTATTCTCTACAACTAGTTCTTTTCTATCTAAAGCATTGCGTACAGTATTTAATAAGCGATTTAAATCTGGTGGTTTTGAAATATAATCAAATGCACCAAGTCGCATAGTATTTACAGCTGTATCTAAATCTCCATGACCAGAAATCATAACCATTGGAATTTCTGGCTTTATTTTTTTTGCCTTTTCTAACACCTCTACTCCATCCATCTTAGGCATTTTTATATCACAAAGTACTAGATCGTAATCATTATTTTTAATTAATTCGATTCCTGCTAAACCATCCTCTGCTTCTTCAACTTGGTAGCTGTCGTTTTCTTCAGAAATTATTTTTTTTAAGACTCTACGAATTGCCGCTTCATCTTCTATGATCAATATTTTACTCATCTATTTCAGATTGTTTGATTATTTGTGTAATTAAAACTTACATTTATGCTATATCATACTTTGTGCCATAAAAAGTAAATAGTGCAAGAAAATTCACTTTCTTTTTCTTTCGTCAATTTATGATATGTACATCTCTTTGTGGGTATGGAATTTTAATATCGTTTTGTTTAAACAATTCATTAATTCGGAATCGTAAGTCACTCTCTATAATTGCTAATTGAAAACTATTATGAATAGTAAACATTAACTCAAACTCTAAAGAGCTATCACCAAAATCTTTAAATAACACCATTGGTTCTGGTAATGTTAAAATACTTTTATGCTCTTTAGCCGCTTGTAACAATAAACTTTTAACTAACTGTACATCGGTTCCATAAGCAACTCCTACTCTAACAGCATTCTTGGTTTTACTTCCATTTTGTGTCCAATTATATAAACTATTCTTTAAATATAAATGGTTCGGTATTACCAAAACTTTATTTTCAATAGTAACTGCTCTTGTTGTTCTAAGTTTAATTTCTACTACTCTTCCTACTTTTCCATCAATTTCAATATAATCTCCTACGTGCACACTTTGATCCATAATGATGAAGATTCCAGAGATAATATCCTGAAAGAACGTTTGTAATGCCAAACCAACACCAATTAAAAGAGCTGTAGAAGCTGCAAAAATAGCTGTGACTTGAACTCCTGAACTTTGGAGAGTTATAGAAAAGATAATAATGTACAACAACCACTTTCCAAAAGAGAATACAGTATCGAACTTATTCTTATCATTGGAATGTAATTTCCTTTTTATATACTTTTCAAATAACCTTAATAAGAAAGAAGTTAAAACAATGATTACAATAAGTATTAGTATTGATTTTACACTAATACTTATTTGTTTATTATACTCGAATGTATAATTAAGTATGTTTTGAATTTGCTTCATACTTCTTTCTTATTTATATACTATATATTATTTTTTATTAAGAGCTATAACGAATCCATTTCCATAAATCTTTATAGGTAGTTTTTTTACCGTACATTAAAATACCTACTCTATAAATTTTTGCAGCTACCATTACCACGCCTAAGAAAGTTATTATTAATAATGCCATAGAAATCAAAATTTCCCACCAAGCAACTCCAAAAGGCACACGCATTAACATTACGATAGGAGATGTTAAAGGAATATACGAAAACACTATAGACACAGGTCCGTGTGGATCGTCAATTACCGTAAAAGCCCCAACATATACCGCTAACATTAAAGGCAACATGATAGGCATCATAAACTGCTGTGTATCTGTTTCGCTATCTACTGCAGCACCAACAGCTGCAAAAAGCGAGCTATACAACATATATCCTCCTAAGAAATAGAAAATGAACAAGAAAAATAGTTTTATAATAGGCAATTTATAAATCTCTCCTACAATTAGTTCTAGTTGACCTCCTCCTACTGATTTCATGGCTTCTAATTGCTCCGAATTTAAATTAGCTTGCTGCATACCTCCCATATCTAAACCAAAAATAGAAGACGCTACAAAACTAAAAATCATTAATAAAATTCCCCAAATGAAAAATTGTAGAATTCCAGCTGAAGCATTTCCTATAATTTTACCTAACATTAATTGAAAAGGCTTTACAGAAGACACTATTACTTCAATAATTCTACTTGTTTTCTCTTCAATAACGCTACGCATTACAGCAGCTCCATAAATAATTACAAACATCATTAATAAATAACCTGCAATGGTTCCAGCTCCAATTTTAATTCCATTAGCTAATTTCGAACTTTTTTCTCCCGAAAAATTAAATAGTTTAATATCTGACTTAATTCTTGATTCTTTAATTTTTTGCTCATTAATACCAAGCTCCGTCATTTTTAAGCTACGTAATTTCCCATTCACTTTGCTTTCTAAACTACTAATAACACTTAATCCTGGTGTATCTTTAGAATAGAACTCAATTTCATCTGCTAGCTTATCTAAATTAGTAATTTCTGGTATGTATAAAACTCCATAATGGTTTCCTTCTTCTACTTTTTTCTTAGTTTCAGACAAACCTAATTTTGTATAATCTACATACTTTACAGTCTTAGAATCTTTAAAATCTGCTTGCGAAAACAATCCTGATGCGTCTACATAGGCTATTTCTTTTATTTTCTCATCATTCTTTTTGGTAAGAAACACTACTAAAGCAATCATACCAATTGTAATTAACGGACTCAAGAACGTCATAATAATGAACGACCTGTTTTTTACCTTCGCAATAAATTCACGTGTAATAATTAGTTTTAACTTGTTCATTTTAATTCGTTTTATTTACTGTTTGAATAAAAATATCGTTCGCACTAGGCACTAGTTCTACAAAATGATTTACCTCTCCTTGAGAGGTTAAAAACGAAAGCAAATCGTTTGCAGAATTTCCTTTGGTAAGCTTTACATTTAACTTCAGTCCTCCATTAAGTGATTTAAAATTTGCTGGACTTACTTCAAAACTTTCTCTTAATCGTTGTTGTACTTCTGTACTATTATTTGTTTTTAGTCCTACTTCAAATATATTCGTTCTATATTCTCTTTTAATATCATCTAATTTTCCATCTAATATTTTGTTTGATTTATGTATCAAAGCAATATAGTCACACATCTCTTCTACACTTTCCATTCTGTGCGTAGAAAAAATAATTGTGGCACCTTCGTCTCTTAATTGTAAAATTTCCTTCGCAATTAACTGTGCATTAATAGGATCGAACCCAGAAAAAGGCTCATCAAAAATTAATAACTTAGGCTGATGCAATACAGTTACAACAAACTGTACTTTTTGAGCCATTCCTTTAGATAGTTCTTCAATTTTTTTATTCCACCAAGCTCCTATATCAAATTTCTCAAACCAATACTTTAGTTTTTTCTTAGCCTCAGACTTACTCATTCCTTTTAATTGAGCTAAATACAAAGCTTGCTCTCCTACTTTCATAGATTTATACAATCCTCTTTCTTCTGGTAAATAGCCAATTGTTTCTATATGGTGTGGCGCTAACTTTTCACCATCTAAAATTACCTCACCACTATCTGGCATTGTAATCTGATTAATAATTCTAATAAGTGATGTTTTTCCCGCCCCGTTTGGTCCAAGCAACCCAAATACACTTCCTTTAGGTATATGCATAGACACATTGTTCAATGCAGTGTAATCGCCATAACGCTTCACTACATTGTTGATTTCTAATAAATTATCCATTGATTTTTGGTGATTTTCAATTAAGGTAATTCCCTTATATATACAAACTTACATTTTTCCTTTTAATTAGATAATGAAAAAAATCAATTGTTACACCGCTGCTATTTTTTTTAATCATTTTTTTCAACAAACATATTAAAGCACTATTGAAAAAACGATCCTTCATTCATATTAACTTACTGTTAAAATTTATTATGCATGCATAATTTTTTTCTAATTTACTATGCATGCATAATAAATTTTTATATCTTTGGATTTAGATTATGGATAAAAGCAAATCAATAGACCATCAATTAAGAGCCACATGGCAAGCTGTAGCTAAGATGTACAACGAACAAGCATCTAAACACGACAGTACTATGGCCATGGCATTTGTGCTTCTTAATATAGATTTTGAAGATGGAACTCCATCTACTGCATTAGGACCATTAATGGGAATGGAGCCAACAAGTCTTTCAAGAATTTTAAAATCTATGGAAGATAAAGGACTTATCGTAAGAGAAAAAAACCCAGAAGATGGTAGAAGTGTCATTATTAAACTAACAAAATTCGGTAAAGAAAAGAGAGAAATCTCTAAAGGTCACGTATATCAATTTAATAATAAAGTACGTGAAAGTCTTACGAATAAAGAAATAGAAACTTTTTTTAAAGTAACTGGAATTATAAACAAACTTATAGCAGATAAGCAGATATATGGAGATATGTCTTCTGAAGCTGTGTAACAATCAAACCTATTCAAGTAATGAGCAAAAGAAGAATTAAAAAAGTAGCAATTATCGGTTCTGGTATCATGGGATCTGGTATTGCTTGTCACTTTGCTAATATCGGTGTTGACGTATTGTTATTGGACATTGTTCCAAGAGAATTAACCGACAAAGAAAAAGCAAAAGGATTAACCTTAGAAGATAAAGTTGTTCGTAATCGTTTGGTAAACGATGCATTAACAGCTTCTTTAAAATCTAAACCGTCCCCTATCTATAACAAAAAGTTTGCTAATAGAATTACTACGGGTAATATAGACGATGATTTACATAAAATTAAAGATGTAGATTGGGTAATGGAGGTTGTTGTTGAGCGTCTAGACATTAAACAAAGTGTATTTGAAAAAGTAGAACAATATCGTACACCAGGTACAATTATTTCTTCAAACACTTCTGGTATTCCAATTAAATTCATGAACGAAGGTCGTAGTGAAGATTTTAGAAAACACTTTGCTGTAACACACTTCTTCAATCCACCTCGTTACTTAAAATTATTTGAAGTTGTTCCAGGACCAGATTGTAAGCAAGAAGTAACTGACTTCTTAATGGAATATGGAGAAAAGTTCTTAGGAAAAACTTCTGTATTAGCTAAAGATACTCCTGCATTTATTGGGAACCGTATTGGAATTTTTGGTATCCAATCATTATTCCACCAAGTAAAAGAATTAGGTTTAACTGTAGAAGAAGTAGATAAATTAACAGGACCAGTAATTGGTCGTCCAAAATCTGCAACATTCCGTACTGTAGATGTTGTAGGGTTAGATACTTTAGTACACGTTGCTAACGGAATTTACGACAACTGCCCTAACGATGAAGCACACGATTTATTTAAGCTTCCAGATTTCATTAATACAATGATGGAAAATAAATGGTTAGGTAGTAAAACTAAACAAGGTTTTTATAAAAAATCTGTAAATGCTGAAGGAAAGAAAGAAATCTTAACATTAGACTTAGATACGATGGAATATCGTTCTAAGAAACGTGCTAAGTTTGCTACTTTAGAATTAACGAAAACGATAGACAAACCAATTGATCGCTTTAAAGTATTAGTTGGTGGTAAGGATAAAGCGGGGGAATTCTACCGTAAGAACTTTGCAGCAATGTTTGCTTATGTTCAAAATAGAATCCCAGAAATTTCTGATGAATTATATAGAATAGACGATGCCATGAAAGCTGGTTTTGGATGGGAAAATGGACCATTCGAAATTTGGGACGCTGTTGGAGTTGAAAAAGGTATCGAATTAATGAAAGCAGAAGGTAAAGAACCAGCTACTTGGGTTTCTGAAATGGTTGCTAAAGGAGAAACTTCTTTCTACACTGTAAAAGATGGGGCTACTTATTATTACGATGTAAATGAAAAAGCACAAACTAAGAAACCTGGACAAGATGCATTCATCATTTTAGATAACATTAGAAAATCCAAAGAAGTATTTAAGAACTCTGGAGTTGTTATTGAAGACTTAGGAGATGGAATCTTAAACTGTGAATTCCAGTCTAAAATGAATACGATTGGTGGAGACGTTTTAGCAGGTTTAAACAAAGCTGTTGATTTAGCTGAAAAAGATTTCGAAGGATTAGTTGTTGGTAATCAAGGAGCAAACTTCTCTGTTGGAGCAAACATTGGAATGATTTTCATGATGGCTGTTGAGCAAGAGTATGATGAGCTTAACATGGCTATCAAATACTTCCAAGATACAATGATGCGTATGCGTTATTCTTCTATTCCTGTAATTTCTGCTCCTCACGGAATGACGTTAGGTGGTGGTTGTGAATTATCATTACATGCCGATAAAGTTGTTGCTGCAGCAGAAACGTACATGGGATTAGTAGAATTTGGTGTAGGTGTTATTCCAGGTGGTGGTGGATCTAAAGAAATGGCTTTAAGAGCTTCAGATCTATTCCATACAGGAGACGTACAATTAAATGTATTACAAGAATACTTCTTAACTATTGGTATGGCAAAAGTATCTACTTCTGCTTATGAAGCATTCGATTTAGGTTTATTACAAAAAGGAAAAGATGTAGTTGTAGTAAATAAAGATCGTCAGATTGCGGAAGCTAAAAAGCATGCTTTATTATTAGCTGAAGCTGGCTATACGCAACAGCCAAAAAGAGAAGATGTATTGGTATTAGGAAAACAAGCTTTAGGTATGTTCTTAGTAGGTACAGACTCTATGAATGCGAGTAAGTATATTTCTGAGCACGACCAAAAGATTGCAAATAAACTAGCTTATGTAATGGCTGGTGGAGATTTATCAGAACCAACAAAAGTTTCTGAACAGTATTTATTAGACATTGAGCGCGAAGCTTTCTTAAGTCTAACTACAGAGCGTAAAACATTAGAGCGTATTCAGCACATGTTAAAAACTGGAAAGCCTTTAAGAAATTAGTAATGAGATATGAGTATTGAGAGCTTAGTTGTTTTGTAAACTCAATACTAAATTCTCAATACTCAATACCAAAATAGAGATGCATAAAGTAGAAAATTTAAAAATATGGGAAAAGTCAATAGAATTGACCAAAGCTGTATATCTACTAGTTTCTGAATTATCATCTGATGAAAAATTTGGACTCACATCTCAAATAAAAAGATGTGCTATTTCTATTCCCTCAAATATAGCTGAAGGAGCGGGTAGAAATTCACGAAAAGAGTTTAAACACTTTTTAAGTATTGCTAATGGTTCTAGTTATGAACTACAAACGCAATTGATATTAATTATTGAATTAGATTTAATTAATAAAAGTAAAGTACAACCTATTATTGAGTTGTGTATTGAAATTCAAAAAATGAATTATGCTTTTCAGCAAAAGTTATAAACCTCAATACTAAAAACTCAATACTCAATACTAAAATAAAATGAAAACAGCATATATAGTAAAAGGATATAGAACTGCCGTAGGGAAATCTAAAAAAGGTGGTTTTAGATTTAAAAGAGCAGATGAATTAGCTGCTGAAACCATTCAATACATGATGGGAAAACTTCCTGAGTTTGACGTAAAGCGTATTGATGATGTAATTGTAGGAAATGCAATGCCAGAAGGATCTCAAGGATTAAATATGGCACGTATCATTTCTTTAATCGGGTTAAACTCTGTAGACGTTCCTGGTGTTACTGTAAACCGTTTCTGTTCTTCTGGATTAGAAACAATTGGTATGGCAGTAGCTAAAATACAATCTGGAATGGCAGATTGTATTATTGCTGGTGGAGCGGAAAGTATGAGTTCTGTACCTATGACAGGTTTTAAACCTGAATTAAACTACGACATTGTAAATGCAGGTCACGAAGATTATTATTGGGGAATGGGAAATACAGCTGAAGCTGTAGCTCAGGAGTTCAATGTTTCTCGTGCAGATCAAGATGAGTTTGCTTATAACTCACATATGAAAGCTTTAAAAGCTTTAGACGAAGATCGTTTCCAAGATCAAATCGCTCCAATTGAAGTTGATGAAACATACATTGATGGAAATGGTAAAAAAGCAACTCGTAAATATACCGTAACAAAAGACGAAGGTCCTCGTAGAGGAACTAGTGTTGAAGCATTAGGAAGATTACGTCCTGTATTTGCTGCTGACGGTTCTGTTACTGCTGGTAACTCTTCACAAACAAGTGATGGTGCTGCTTTTGTAATGGTAATGAGCGAAGAAATGGTAAAAGAATTAAACTTAGAACCAATTGCTCGAATGGTAAGTTATGCTGCTGCAGGTGTACCTCCAAGAATTATGGGAATTGGTCCTGTTGCTGCAATTCCAAAAGCTTTAAAACAAGCAGGATTACAACAAAACGATATCAATCTAATTGAATTGAATGAAGCATTTGCTTCTCAATCATTAGCAGTTATAAGAGAATTAGGATTAAATCCTGACATTATTAATGTAAATGGTGGTGCTATTGCATTGGGACACCCATTAGGATGTACAGGAGCGAAGTTATCTGTTCAGTTATTTGATGAAATGCGTAAGCGCGACATGCAAAATAAATACGGAATGGTAACTATGTGTGTAGGTACTGGACAAGGAGCTGCTGGTATTTTTGAATTCTTAAACTAACATTACAAACAAAAAATTAATAAAACAAAATGGCTGATACATTAAATAAAGATATTTTAAGAGGTGGTCAATTCTTAGTAAAAGAAACACACTGTGAAGACATATTTACTCCAGAAGACTTCTCTGAAGAGCAAACAATGATGAAAAGCGCGGTTATGGAATTTAATGACCGTGAAATTATTCCTAACAGACCTCGTTTTGAGAAGAAAGATTATGCGTTAACTGAAGAGTCAATGCGTAAAGCTGGAGAATTAGGTTTCTTAGGCGTAGCTGTACCAGAAGCTTACGGAGGTTTAGGTATGGGATTTGTTTCTACCATGTTAACTTGTGATTATATCTCTAGTGGTACAGGTTCTTTTAGTACTGCTTTTGGAGCACACACTGGAATTGGTACAATGCCAATTACATTATACGGTACAGAAGAGCAAAAACAAAAATATGTTCCTGCTTTAGCAATGGGTGAGCGTTTTGGTGCTTACTGTTTAACTGAGCCAGGAGCTGGGTCTGATGCAAATTCAGGAAAGACTACTGCTGAATTAACTGAAGACGGAAAGCATTATAAAATTAACGGACAAAAAATGTGGATTTCGAATGCAGGTTTTGCTGAAATCTTTATCGTTTTTGCTCGTATAGAAGATGATAAAAATATTACTGGATTTATCTTAGAATATGATAAAGATAATCCAAATGGAGTAACTTTAGGTGAAGAAGAGCACAAATTAGGTATCCGTGCATCTTCTACTCGTCAAGTATTCTTCAACGACACATTAGTTCCAGTTGAAAATATGTTATCTGAGCGTGGTGGTGGATTTAAAATTGCGATGAACGCATTAAACGTTGGTCGTATTAAATTAGCAGCTGCTTGTTTAGATTCTCAAAGAAGAATTATTAGCGATGCTGTAAACTATGCTAACGAGCGTAAGCAATTTAAAACTTCTATCTCTGAGTTTGGAGCTATTAAAATGAAGTTAGCAGAAATGGCTACAAATGCATATGTAGGTGAATCTGCTGCTTATAGAGCTGCTAAAAATATTGAAGATAGAATTGCCATTCGTGAAGCTGAAGGAAATACACATCAAGAAGCAGAATTAAAAGGTGTTGAAGAATATGCTATTGAATGTTCTATCTTAAAAGTAGCTGTTTCTGAAGATGTACAAAATTGTGCAGACGAAGGAATTCAAGTATATGGAGGTATGGGATTCTCTGAAGAAACACCAATGGAAGCTGGATGGAGAGATGCTCGTATTGCTCGTATTTACGAAGGAACTAACGAAATTAACCGTTTACTTTCTGTAGGAATGTTAGTTAAGAAAGCAATGAAAGGACATGTAGATTTATTAAATCCTGCCATGAAAGTTGCTGATGAATTAATGGGGATTCCTTCTTTTGATACGCCTGATTACTCTGAGTTATTCGCTGAAGAAAAAGAGATTATAGGAAAATTAAAGAAAGTATTCTTAATGGTTGCGGGGTCTGCACTTCAAAAATTCGGTCCAGAGTTAGAAAAGCACCAACAGTTATTAACTGCAGCTTCTAATATTTTAATTGAAATATATATGGCTGAATCTGGTATTTTAAGAACTGAAAAGAATGCGAAGCGTTTTGGTGAAGATGCTCAAAAAGAGCAAATCGCTATGGCAAAATTATACTTATACAATGCTGTCGAAATCATTACTAAGAATGCAAGAGAAGGAATTGTATCTTTTGCTGAAGGTGATGAGCAACGTATGATGTTAATGGGACTTAAGCGTTTTACTAAGTACGCTAACTACCCTAATGTAGTAGAGTTACGTAATATTATTGCAGATAAATTAAAAGCAGAAAACAAGTACTGCTTCTAACAATATTAGAGCCGCTTTGTGTTTTTTTGAACCTTTGTTTTTAAATACACGGGTGGCTTTTAAAAATTTCTTCAACTTTTATAGGTTTTAGAATTTAGTTGTTTGTTTAGAGATCGCTAACAAAAGTTGGCGATCTTTTTTATTTTGTATTTTAATTATTAAGTTTGAATGTATTGCTCTATTTTATATGAACACTATACAAATCCTTAATAACGCTAATTCTTTAATCAAAAAATGACCTATAAAATAAAAGGCGGATTTAATTCTGGCTTACATATTTATAAAGAAGAAGAAAAAATAATGTATTCTTTAGTTAAAAAAGAATTCTTCAAAAATGAAATTGAAATATATAACAATAATCATAAATCTCTTTTAACCGTTAAAAAAAGTATTTCTGGTTTCAATATTGAAAATATAGATTTAAAAAAGCTTGATAAATTAGTTAACATAGAGAATAACTCAATAATATTTAATTTAGGAGAAATAATTCATTTTAAGAAAAAATGGTATGACATCTCTTTATATCCTTGTTCAATTATATATTTTAATAATAAAAAAATAGGGCAAATCAAACCTAAAAGACGAATCTTCTCCTTTAACATTAATCTTAATTTATATATTTATGACGATTTTAAAGATTTAACAGATTATATATTAATTTTTATTCTATGCAAGTATTCTAACCAGGATCATGGTTAAAAAGCATATTACTAAACTTAAAGATCACTCTTCAAGCTATGAAAAAACAGCTATTTTATATTTTTTTAATTGTTTTTAATTCGAGTATATTTAGTCAAACTCAAAGGGCTGATTTAATTTTTATTGACGGTGATACCATACAAGGATTAGCTTTGATTACAAGAAATCATAAAATTAAGTTTAAACTTTCTCATGATGACAAAGCTGAAAAATGGGATTTTAGGATAGTAAAAGGTGTAACTTTCTATGGTTTTGAAGAAGTTAGGGAGTTTGAATATATTAAAGTAGACAACAAACGAAAACCTCTTTTACTTGAAGTAAAACACAGAGGAAAAGTAAGTATTTATGAAGATCGTTTTCTTGTTTATAATTCCTTACTCGGCACTAATAATTTAAGAGGATCTTTACCATACGAAAATAAAGTTACTTATCTAAAAAGAGCCGATGAAGTATCTGCTAAAAACTTATTTGGGTTTAATTTCAGAAAAAATGCAAAAGCTTTTTTTAGAGATTGTCCAGAAATCATTGAGATTTTTAATAGCAATGAGTATAGAAAGTATACACTTCAAGAAATCGCTTTAGAATATAATGTTTTTTGCTCTGAATAAAATGAGAAAAATTGCAGATGTTAAAATAAAAAACAGTGGTGCTGTTAGATTAATGATATGCGATAAGCATAAAAATGGAGTTTTTGTATTCGGATATTCTACTAAAAATGATTCTTTTTATTCTTGACATGCTCATTGTACTGATATTGAAGATGCCTATGAAATAGGTAGAGATTATAGCATTAAAAAATCTGATTGGATTGAAATTGAAAATACGGAAAAATTTTGTCAAGATGACTGGATTAAACCTGTAAGAGTTATAGGTAGGAATATTGGAAAGCCTAAATGGGGTCGGTTTGAAAAGTTCGAAAATGGAAAATGGATAGAAATAAAAATTGATACTAAAAAATAACGTCAAAATTGTGAAAGCACCTGAATTAAGAAGTGATTTTCTAGAAGAATGTAAACAGTATGAATAAAATAACATTTGAAAGTTTAATAAAAAAATACGCTAAAAGAGAACCCGCATTTCCGAAGAATTGGCCTAAACCTAACGAATTTGATTTAAATTTTCTAATCCAAAAATACAATTGTAAATTCTCAAAATCGTTTATTGATTTTCAATTAAAATATTGTCACCTAGTTCCTATGGGTGATTTCTCTTTCGAAGGTTTTGGATGGGCCAATAACTCACTTGATTCATATCTTAGTTTAGAAGAAATTCTAAAAGATTATAAACAATTAGAATTTCCTGATTTCTTAACTCCTTTTAGATATGAAAATGGCGATTATTGGTGTTTTGATAATCGTAATTCTGATCCTGAATTTCCAGTTGTAATTTTTGATCATAATTCCTTTGACATTGAAAAGAATCCAGAATATAACTGGATAAATTTTATCGATTGGATCGATAAAACTATGGATAGATAAATTAAAACCTTATCTAATTAAAGTCTTTAATTAATTTCTAATATTTAATTAACTTTACTTTAAAAAGAAAGCAATTCCCATAAAACAACACTTAAAAGTGAAAACCATAACAGTTAAAAAAGGAGAAGTTTTACAGCATAAAGGAGACTTAAACGGTAAAGTTTATGAAGTTTTATCTGGATTGTTACGGAGTTATACGATAGATGAAAAAGGAAAAGAGCATATTTATGTTTTTGCTCCTGAAGGTTGGGTTATCGCTGATGCTGTAGATGCGGACGAACCTTGTGAGTTCTTCATTGAAGCGCTTGAGGACTCTGAAATTAAAGTACGAAAAAAAGACTTTAGTCAAATTTCTCCAAATGCCCATGCAATAGCTAAACATATGCTAGTCCTTCAAAGACGAATAATTATGCTAATGAGCTATTCTGGATTGCAACGTTATGAACATTTCATTGAAACTTATCCTAATTTAGTGCAAAGAGTTCCACAAAGAATGATTGCTTCATATTTAGGAATTACCCCAGAAGCATTAAGTAAAGCAAAAGGAGATAAATTAAGAACATCTCGCTAATTTCATTTCTTAATATTTATTAATGCATAAGGATTATTCCCAAAATACTTTTGTATACGTATTAATTATAAAAAACAAATATTATGAAAGCGTATATGTTAGCATTTGTAAGAGTAAACGATTTAGAAACTTTTAATAAAGAGTATATTGAGAAAGCTGTTCCAATTGTAGAACGACATGGAGGGATAACTGTAGCAGTTGATGAAAACCCTTTAACGATTGAAGGTACTTTACCAAAAGGGCGTGTCGTTATTGTTGAGTTTCCAACAAAAAAGAACGCAGAAGATTTTTACAACGATCCTGCCTATCAAGATATCAAAACTTGGAGGCAAAAGGTTAGTCAAAGTGATTCTATCATTCTTGAAAAAGGTTTTTAAAACAGTAACATATTTTTCTAAAAAATAAGGCGATTGGATATAAACCCAATCGCTTATCTTTTATAAGATAAAATCATAACTTTTAATTAAATTTACAATCAAAAGCAACAATTAATATAGAGCTATGAAAAACGTAAAAATTACTACTAATATTGGAGATCGATTTGTAGCTGGATTAGTAGATTATTTCATAATTTATGGAGTAACTTTCTTACTTATTTTCACACTAGGTGAACCGAACGATCAAAATGGCTATTCTTTAAATGGACTTTCTGCCTTTATCCCTGTTTTATTTTGGGGGTTAATGACTGTTGGGTTTGAGCAGTTTTTTGGAGCTACTCTCGGAAATTTATTAGTTGGATTAAAACCTGTTCCTATTAAAAAATCAACTGATAATTCTACTCTTGTCGAAACAGAGGAAAAAATAACTTTCTCTCAATCTCTAAAGAGACATTTGTTTGACCCAATAGACATGCTTTTCTTTGGACTTGTTGGAATTATTACTATTAAAAATTCAGAATTAAATCAAAGAGTTGGTGATATTTGGGCACATACTGTAGTTGTAAGAAATTCTGAATTAAAGAATTAAAACCATTTTTTTACCTACATAGTTAATTCTAGAATAAAGATTTAAATCCAATCTTTGTTTAAATCAAAATAGAATGAACATAGAAGTAACCTCCACCCCAAAAAAAGAAGACTTACAAACGATTAGTAAAGGTATTCAAACTTATAATCAACAACATATTCCAGATGATGTAGTTTTTGAAAAAGACACTAAATTTGCTGTCTTTGCAAAAGATGATAACAGAAAAGTTGTAGGTGGCATAAGAGCTTGTGCTTTCTGGAATTATTATATCATTGAGTTGCTTTGGCTTTCAGAAAACACCAGAGGTTTAGGAGTTGGTAAACAACTTATAGAAGCCACGGAAAAATTCGCCTTAAAAAAAGACTTCAACTATATGCGTACAGAAACTTTAAGTTTTCAAACACGTCCTTTTTATGAAAAATGGGATATACAGTTTTTGGAGAATTACCAGATTATCCAAAAGGACATACCACGTATTGTTTATTCAAGAAACTTAAAGAACATTACAAACACGTTATAGACATTTCACCGATTAAAAATTTAAAAACCAATAATTTGAACATTAGAAAAGCAACAGAAACTGATTTTGACAAAGTTTGGGAAATATTCTCAAAAGTAATTGAGACTGGCGATACATATGTTTTTAACCCTAATACTCCTAAACAAGACTTACAAAAACATTGGTTTGCTAGTTATATGGAAACCTATGTAATTGAAGAGAATGGAATTATACTTGGCACATATATTATTAAACCAAATCAAATTGATTTAGGAAGTCATATTGCAAACTGTAGTTATATGGTAAATCCAAACGCTCAGGGTAAAGGAATTGGAAAAAAACTCTGTGAACATTCTCTCGTAGTTGCAAAAGAAAGAGGCTATATTGGAATTCAGTTTAATATTGTAGTTAGTACAAATGAAGGAGCTGTAAGATTATGGAAAAAATATGGATTTGAAATTATAGGAACTACTCCAAATGGTTTTAAACACGCTAAACTTGGATTCGTTGACACCTATATAATGTATAAAAACATCTCTTAAACACTAAGCTTTTATATTATAAAATAATAAGTTGTTTCTTAAAATTTCTCATTCAAAAGAAATTTTAAGTACTTTTATCTCTAGTGTAGATATTTTTATAATGCTAAAAAAGTATAAAAGAAGTTTTTTAGTTATCATGCTAGTCTTCTTATTACCCATTACTGGGTTTTCACAGACTGGACCTGGTGGAGTTGGAAATGCAGCAACAAATGTATTATGGTTAGATGCCAATAGAGGTATAACGTTAGCAGGAACTAGTGTTACTAATTGGGCAGATCAATCTGGAAATACTTTCAACGCAATTCCACCAAGTACTGCAGCAAGACCTACTATTATTAATTCTTCTGTAAATGGATACCCTTCTATTAATTTTGACGGAACAAATGATCAACTTCGTATAACAGATGCCGCTGCTTTTGATCTTACACAATGGGATATTTTTATTGTTCCAATTGTAAATGTTGCCAAAAACTTTAATGCTTGGATGGTTAAAGGTTTAGATGGTGCCGAGAACTATGAAGTTCTTAGTTATGCTGATAATCGTATTCATACACCTGTAATATTTACAACAGGTGCGCGTACTTTTCCTAGTTCTCCTGCTGGACAACTAAGCACAACAAACTTTACTATTATTGAATATTCTTACGCGACTACTGTAGGAAGAGATATCTATAGAAACAATGCCTCTATTTATTCAGATAATGAAAATAGAACTCCTCGTGCTAATAATTTTGATTTAGCCATTGGTAACGAACAAGGAACTTCAGGAAGATTTATCAATGGAGGTTTAGCAGAAGTTTTGATGTACAATACTCGCCTTAATAGTGCTCAAAGAATTATCGTAAATAATTATTTGGCTGCTAAATACAATAGACCTTTAACTACAGCCGATGTTTATAACGAAGATGATGCTGCAAACGGTAATTTTGATCATGAAGTAGCTGGAATAGGAAGAGTAGATGCCGCAAATACACATACTGATGCTCAAGGAACAGGAATTGTACGCGTATCTGACCCAGCAAATCTTGATAATGATGAATTTTTATTATGGGGACACGACGATGGAAATTTAACACTTTCAAATACAACTGATATTCCTACTACGCAAACACTTTCTCGATTTGGAAGAATATGGAGAGTAAGTGAAGTAAATGTTAGCGGAACTCCTGTAGATGTTGGTACTGTAGACATTAGAGTTGATATGACTGGAATTACTGGTTTTAGCGAAGCTTATCCTCCTCAGTTATTAGTAGACACCGATAATGATGGGTTGTTTAATGATGAGACTCCAATTACAACAGCAACTTCATTAGGAAGTAATCAATATAGATTTAATGGAGTAGCAGCACTTATTAATAATGCTCGATTTACCTTTGCATTGGGGCGTAAAATAATCGTTACCAATAAAAGAATTACTTATAGAGTAGATAAGAATTAAAATACAAACCTCTTCCTCTACACTTCTCATATTTTTATATTTGTGATTCAAAAAATGCTACATCTTTGAACGATCTTATCACTTTTTTAATATACTCTGGAGTAACGCTAACTGTACTATTAATACTATTACTTTTCAATAATAGAAAACAATTTTCTATTACAGTTCTAATAGGCATACTACTTTCTTTATTACTATTATTTTTAACCTATGGAGCTTCTTATCTAGAAAACACAATAGTATCTTTTCTAATTGTTCCATTAGGCTCAGTAGCTCCATATGCGTTAGGCCCTCTCCTATTCAACTATGTAAAATCTGTATATAATCAAAAAGTTACTTTAAAAGAACTCGTTCAAAATCTAGTCCCTTTTTTTATTTCATTACTCCTATTTAGTATTCCTCAATATTTTACTCAAGCCTTTTCTAACAATACATTACACAACAACTTACATTTAGTTAGCTTTATAATTCCTTTTATAGGTTTTGGTTATTTCATTTATTACGTAATACGAAGTACTAAACTTTTAAAGAGATACAGAATTTCCTTAAAAGAACAGTATTCCTATTTAAAAAACATCGATTTGAAATGGTTTTCTATTTGGGTGTATGGATGCGTTACTTTTGTAATTATTGATGTTATTTCTGGAGGTATTTTATTCATATTCCCATCGTTAAAATTTGTATTGGCTTTAAATTTAATATACCTAACAGCTTTAATTTGGTACATGGGATATTATGGTTTACAGCAAACACCTATTTTTCTTTTTCAAGAAAACATTGCTGTAGAAGCAACTACTTCAGAAAAAACTATACAAGAAAAAGTCACTCCTAAAATTGAAGATACTTCAGACCTCAAAGATAAATTAGAAGCCTTATTTCAAACATCACAACTATATCAACAACAAAACTTATCCTTAAGAGAAGTCGCGGAATTATTAAACATTACCGATAAGAAACTTTCTACGTATATAAATACACATCTTAATCTTAGTTTTTACGAATATGTAAATTCATATCGAATCAAACATTTTAAAAAGAGTATTCGTAATGGAGCAGCAAAAGAACTTACATTATTAGCCTTAGCTTTTGATGCTGGATTTAATTCCAAAGCAACATTTAATCGTGTATTTAAAAAACAAGAAGGTAGTACGCCTTTACAATTCAAAAAAGAAGTAGAAAAAGGTCTCATGTCTTCCAATGAGTCGATTTAGAAGTTGTTTATCAATTGTTTTGCTCAAAATTTAAATGAGTACACAATTTTATGAACACAACAATTCAACCGCACACACAGCGCAATGTCAATTTTAAAAAAGCCAGAAATTATACATTTTGGATTTTAGGAACTTCTTGGACAATCGGTTTTGTTTTATATAACACCCTAGATATTTCTAATATTATTTATAAAGCTGTAATCGAATTAACATTGGCTTTTATGCCTGCTATTATTGCTTTTATTATGAATAAAAAAGAAGGAGGAAATTGGAAATCACTTCAATTTATAAAACCCTCTTTAAAAGGAATTTTATTAGCTATTGGTATTCCTTTTCTTTATGTTGTTTGTGACTTTTATATCCAAATACATTTAGGATTTCGTACAACTCCAGACTGGGCATTATTAGGATCAACTGTACAATTACTACTCACTATAGTTTTAGGATATCTTGCTATGGTTATTTTGGTTATGGGAGAAGAAATTGGTTGGAGAGGATATTTACAAGGCAAATTATTCGGTGCCTTTGGTGAAATGAAAGGAGTTTTTATTCTTGGTTTAATTTGGGGATTATGGCATTTACCAGTAGCCTTAAAAGGATATCTTTTCCCTAGCTATCCTTATATCGAAGCTTTTGTTACGTATCCTTTAGCTTGTATCGCTTTCTCTTTAATTATAGCTTATATAGGATTTCATAAATATTCAATTTTTATCGCGGCTTGTTTACATGCTGCAAATAATTATTTTAAAGCTACTTTAATTGGAATTACAGAGGTTACTGATGAATTTGGTTTTCTTTTGATCAGTAATTTTGTTTGCATAGACTTAATTCTAATTTTTACATTTCTGTATTGGAGAAAGCTAAAAAATAAGAGAAGTCTAGTGGGAAAATAGCGTGATATAAAAGAAAATATTAAAAGATATAAGAATGAAGTTCTGATATATTTCAGAATCTCATTCTTATATTTTGAGAAAATATTTCATTAGATTGCACATAATATTTCAATAGTAATTTGTGAACATACAGCTTTCTCTTTTTGATTTATTAATACTTATTGGTATTACTACTGGTATTATTTGTAGTATCGTATTATTTAAAAAATCTAAAGTAAAACCTTCTAATAAGTTTTTAGCACTTGGTATTTTAGCCTTTGTTTGGTTAAATACAAAAACATTATTGCATTCTTTCAATTTATGGGAAATGCATGGTTTTGGTTTTTTTCCAAATAGTGTTGAATTAGCATTACCTCCACTATTCTATTTTTATGTCATTTCGTTGTTTCAACCTAATTTTAAATTTCGTTCTAAAAATTGGGTTCATTTTTTCCCTTTTTTTCTTTCTCAAACATATTCTATTATAGTATACCTTGCTGTAATGCAAACTAGAATATATAGTAAAAAGACATTAATTTCTCAAAGTTTCTTCTTTGATCAAGCTAAGAACATTGATGAATACATTCTGATTTTTATCTCAGTTTTTTATTTCTACTACGGATTTCAATATGTAAAGAAGCGTACTGAAAACTTCACCAACATATCCAAATCATTAACTTCTGAGTTTAGATTTCTTAAAACTTTATTTCTATTACTAATCACCATATCCTTGCTTCATATTTTGAATCTAATAATTCTTAATAATACGTTAGATCCTTCATATAATTGGCGTTGGGAATTACATCATGTATTAATTGCAACGCTAGTATATTATATGGCTATTATTGGATTTAAAAACTCAGATACTATTCATTTAAAAAATAATCGAAGGAAAAAAGTGGCTGAAGTTTTAGATGATACTATTATTCATAAGTTAGAACAAGCTATGAAGGTTGATAAACTCTATTTAAATCCTAAGCTCACTTTAAAAGAGTTAGCTAAAAGTTTAAAAGTAAATGAGTCTATACTTTCCAATGCTATTAATGTTTACTATGAAAAAAACTTTAGAAAGTTAATTAATGAAGCTAGAGTAGCAGAAGTAAAAAGTCGACTATTGAATGGCGAATTAAATAATTTATCACTTTTAGGAATTGCAAAAGAATCTGGTTTTAATTCTGAAGCTAGTTTTTATAGAATTTTTAAATCTGAAACTCAACTCACCCCAAAACAATTTATTTCCAACAACTTAACTTTAAAAACACCTTAAAGTTTTTTTATCATTACTTTTTCTTTTACTCTCAATTCTTGTTTTGAGAGTTCTTACTAGCGTTTCTTA
This sequence comes from Tenacibaculum amylolyticum, assembly GCF_964511145.1. Taxonomy (NCBI): domain Bacteria; kingdom Pseudomonadati; phylum Bacteroidota; class Flavobacteriia; order Flavobacteriales; family Flavobacteriaceae; genus Tenacibaculum; species Tenacibaculum amylolyticum. The sequence goes on along the minus strand of NZ_CAZEFZ010000018.1, from coordinate 7,385 downwards.
CGTAACAATGTAACGCTATTTTTTGTCCTTGGTATGAATTAATTTTTTAAAAATCATATCATGAAAAAAATAGTATTTATTGTACTCTCATTAATTGTAATGACAACTTTTACATTTTGCTCTAGTCCTCAAGACTGGTTTTACAAACGTTCTTCATTTCAAGGAACTCCTTTGAAAAAAAATCTAAGTTTACAAAATACCGATTACACAAAAGCACGACTCGATTCCTTTGAAAACTATTTAAAGAAGCTACATACTACCAGTTTAATGGTAGTACAAAACGGTGAAGTAATTTATAAATATGGAAATACTTCTAAAATAAATTATTTGGCTTCTTGTAGAAAAAGTGTTTTAAGTATGCTGTATGGAAAATATGTAGAAAACGGTACCATTAATCTAAAAGAAACTATTGGAGAAATTGGTATTGATGAGGATGATGGATTATTGCCTATTGAAAAAAAAGCAACTGTAAACGATATTATTACAGCTCGTTCTGGAGTTTTTCATATTCCTGCTAACGGTGGTTACGATACTCAAAATGTTAAGAAAAGAGGAAGCGTAGAACCTGGAACATACTTTTTATATAACAATTGGGATTTTAATGTTGCCGGGCATATTTTAGAACTAAAATCTGGAAATACGATTTATGAAGAATTAGAACAGCAATTAGCCATTCCTTTAGGTTTTGAAGATTGGAATATTAAAAATCAGAAAAAGTATTACAAAAAAAAGAAATCTAGATATCCTGCTTATCATATGTATTTATCTACAAGAGACATGGCCAAAGTAGGACAATTAATGTTGAATGAAGGAAAATGGAATGGTAAACAATTAATTTCTAAAAATTGGATCAATAAAATTACAACTACTGTTACGCCAACAGCTGTAGTTACCCAAGAACGTTTTGGTTGGCCTAAAGATTATTTAGTACAACTTTCCTATGGGTATATGTGGTGGTTATTTGATCGTTTTTATGATAATCCTGATTTTGAAGGTGCTTATTACGCAACTGGCTGGGGAGGACAGTTTATTATGGTCATTCCAAAATTGAATATGGTAATTGCTCATAAAACCAGAGTAGATTTAGTAACCTTAACTGGATTGGCAAAACATAATGTATCGGATCCACAGTTTTTTATGCTAGTGAATAGATTTACTTCTAAAAAGTAACATTAGTTATAAATTGTCAAATCGAACACAGTTACATGATTTTATTAAATCTCTACTGCGCTCGATTTGACATATCTTGCCCTCATTAAGAATAGCTATTATTTTTAACTATATCTTAAATAGAGAACTCATATTATTTATTTTGAACGGATAATAACATCTCCATTATAATTCTTGAACAAAATTTCTGGACCTCCTCCATTAATTGTTCCTGTAATCCATTTTTCAACTTTTACATTATAGGCATTTCCTCTATTATTCTCTCCTTTAGTAACCTTAGCTTCAGAAGACTTCGTTTTCAAATCAAAATCGGTATAAATTTCTCCTCTTTCCGACTTTACCTTAACATCTGCTTTTATGTTTTTGGGAAACGTAATATCAATATCTCCATTTAAACTACTAAAAGCCATTGGTATGTTTGGAGTTACCTTAATAAAAGAAACGGTTATATTTTTATTTAATGCATCTGCACTTACTGAGCCGCTGATATCTTTTAAAGTGATACTTCCATTGGTATTGCTTACATCTATATTTCCATTCACGTTTTCTACATAAATATTCCCTCTATTTGTTGTGGAAATTTTCATCGAAAAATTCTTAGGTATTTTAATTTCAAAATCTGTAATACCATTAGAAGAACTTTTTACACGTACTTTATTATCAAACTCCTCAGCACTAAACTCTAAAAACCTTGCTGTAATTCTTTTTAAACCTTCCCTTTCTTTTCTATTTCTTCTACGACTGTGGCCATCTCTTTTCGTACCTGTAATAACAACTTCTTTTCCGTCGTATCCTTTTATAGAAATTGATCCGTTTAAAATCCCCATTTTTAAATACCCTTCTTTATTAGGGTTTGTTAAGGGCACTTTTATCGTTTCTTGTGCTACTACATTCAATCCTAGAAATACTAGTAGACTACAAATTGCTAGTTTTATATTGTATATACTTTTCATTGTTTTATTTTTTTACGATTGCATCTCCATTTAACTGATCGAAGTGAAGATGTACATCTCCTTTTCCTATTTTAAAATGACTGTTTGAATCTATTTTATATTTTGTTCCTCTCGTTTTTCGTTCTTTTAACTTTTGTATTTTCGGAGTAGTTTTTACAACATCAAAATTTGTATAAAACTTTCCATTCATTGTTTTGTAACTAATTGTTGCGTCTAAATTATTCTTAAACTTTATATTGATATCTCCATTTAAAGAACGATACCAGCTTTCCTCTGTCGGATTTTTACTATAGGTTATATTGATATCTTTATTTAAGGCATTTACATCTGTTTTTCCTGAAACATCTTTCAAATCAATAGCACCATTTATGTTATTTACAATTAATAACTTTCCATGTACATTTTCTATAAAAATATCTCCTTTGTTAATTGCTTTTACATCAATACTCGTTTGCTTTGGCACTTTAATCGTGTAAGCCAGTATATACTTGTATTTACGTTTGCTCCTGTGCTTATAGTTTCTTCTATAATTATAACTAAACTCTCTATGCTCAAAGCCTCCCGTTTCTAGATCGAATTTAGAATAAGGTGAATCTAAATACACATAAATTGCCGATTCTTTACGTACTGTTTTAATACCTATTTCTTGTTTTCCTTTCTCTAAATCTTCTTGCGTATCTGCATAAATTGTTTTTTCTACTTCAATCTGTATTTTAGAACCTTCGTATCCTTCAACTGTAATTGGTCCGTATACATTATCTACTACCAGAATATTATCTGGCGAATTAGAAGAAAACGCTAACTCTTCTTTTAAGATTTCTTTGTTTTTTAATTTTTTATGATAGACCTCCTGTGCATAGGTAGTAAATCCGCTATAAAAAATACTTGCTGTAATAATTAATTTTAAAAATTTCATGATGTAACTTTTTTGATGAATGACTTGATTTTCGTTTCTGTAAAAAGCGACCTAGGACTTGCCATTTACATCAAAATCTTATGATCTTTTTATTTGTGTTTTTGTTTCATGTCGAGTGATCTTCGAACCGAAAGAATTCAAAATCGTATCGAAACATGATATTTAATTGTTCTCGAGACATTTCTCTAACATCGGCACTCGAACTGACAATTAATTTGTTAAATAATTCGTTCAATACTTTCCTCCATTTTCTGCTTAGCACTTTCATTAGTATCTTCTTCTTCTATGAGTTGTTCAAATGGTTCTATAGCTTTTTTCTCTTGTAACAACACCATAACATCTGCTAATGCTATTTGTACTAATGGAGATTCTTGTTTTAAAATAGAAGCAATTAAACCTTCTCTTACTTGCGGAATGTTTGTGTAATTCCCTAAGGCTTCTATGGCTGAAAGTCTTACATTAACACTTTCATCATTGTTTAATGTTTTAAATAAAGCATTTATAATAGTCTCTGTAACTTCATTCATTTTGCTAACTTCATTCACAGCTTTTAATCGCTTATTAGCCGAAGGCTGCTCTAATAATGTTAATACTAATTGAGAACGTAGTTTTTCTGTTTCTTTTTTTGCTGCTGCTAAATCTATTGTTTCTTCTGATGTTATTTCTTCCTCAGCAACTCCTCTACCTAAAAAGAAACCAACAGTTAAAATAGCTAGTGTATATGCTACTCTTTTAAACAATACTTGGTTCACCAACAATCCAATACGATCTATAATTGTTTTTTGAGTAGTTTTTTCTTTTTCTGCCTGTAACATTGTATAGAAGTTCATGTCCATAGCCATCGTTGGTTCTGGTACGTTTTCTTCTGTATGATTCCACAATAATAAAAACTCTTCAAACTCTTCTGTATAGGCTGGGTTTTCTCTTAAAAATTGATCAAACTCTTTTTGTTTTTCTTCTGACAAATTTCCTGATACATAATCTATCATTATCTCTTTAAACTCATTGTACTTCATCTCCTACTATCTTTTTTCTAAGGTTAAATAAATCTGCTTTAAATCATATAATGCTCTATGTACTTTCGTTCGCGCATTGCCTTCTGTACAGCCTATAATTTCTCCTAACTCTTTATATTTTAATTCTTTTATTTTACTCAGGATAATCAACTCCTTTTTCGCTGGAGGTAACTCATTTATCGCTTTTTGTAATATTCTTATTTTTTCAGATTTCTCAATATCTCTTTCTACATTTTCTGTTGCTTCTATATGATTTACTTCTGTTAGAGTAGATGCTCTTTTTTTATCTTGTGCTTTAAAGTGATCGTAATATACGTTTCGAGCTATTTTAAAAATCCAAGAAAGAAAATTACTGTCTTCTGTATATGTATGTTTGTATTTTAATACACGTATAAATACATTTTGCACTAAATCTTCACATAAACTTGCATCTTTATTCATTTGAAAGAAAAACCCAAACAGTCTTTTTTTATAACGCTCGTACAACAAACCCAATGTGTGGCTTTCTCCCGATTTTACTTTTAGCATTAAAGCACTATCTGATAGTGTATTCAAATTATTTTAGTGTTAATTAGTTGTTTATTCAGGTTAACTGCAGTTATTCAAAAACGTTACAGATTATTTCTTCTTTTTTGCTTGAATTCGCACTAACATCTCTTTTGCATTTCCATTCGTTCCTCCTAATGCTATTGCTTTTTGATAGTTTTTTTCTGCTAATTTCAATTCATTTTGAATTAAATACGCTTCCCCTAAACTATCGTATACATTTGCTGAATTAGGATATTGCTGTGTATTGAACGTAAATAATTGAATAGCTTTTTGAAGCTCTTGATTTCTTAAGAATGTATACCCTAAACTATTAACCATTTCTTCTAAATTGAGTTCATTATAATTGGGAAGCTCGTTTAATGTTTTGTAAGACTTTTTAAAATCAGCTAGTCCTTTGTCTTCTAAAATTTGATACAACTTATAAAAAGTTTGTTCTTGTACATTATAAATATCTTTATCTATGATATTTGCAATTTTATCTACTACTGTATCTATATCGTAAATCTTTCCCAAACCATTCGATAGTAAAAAGATGCTCAATTTATCTTTAGGGAAAATTCTATATGCGGTGATCAGAGAACCTGTAAAACCATAAGAATCATGTCTGTTACGTGTTATTTTATTCCAAGAATACCCAAATACTTTATCGGAAGCTGTGTATGAAAAAGTCTCCCACATTTTCATTTTAGTTTCTGGTTTTAACAGCTTATTTTCTTTTAGTCTTTTGTCCCATTTCACTAATTCATCTAACGTAATATTGAGCCCATTCGCTGCAAACATATAATCACCTTCTATCGTAGGTAAATCTATAATCATGGTACCTGTAGCAAATGGAAAATAAGAAGTAACTCTATTTTTTACAATTTGTTTAGAGTCTGAAGAAAAGAAAACATTGGTACGTTCTCCTTCAAATTGATTTTTTGCAATAAAATCTGCTAATTTCTCTCCTGTAATTTTTTCTATAATTCTATGTAATAACCAAAAATTTGTCTGATTATAATCATATCTTTCTCCTTTAGAGAATCGCATAGATTCTTTAAAAGCTTTTTCTTTAGCACTTTGCTCTGTTAACTCCGCACCACTTCCAAAAACACGCATATCTGGCAATCCTGAAGAATGTGTTAGCAAGTGTTTTACCTGAATATCTTTCCAAGAATCTGGTAACCCTTTGATATATTTAGAAATAGCATCTTCTAATGATAATTTACCTTGTTCAATTAATTGGAAAACAGTAACTGCAATAATAGGTTTTGTTAAAGAATAGACTCTAAAAATAGATGTTTTCTTTATAGGTACGCTGTGTTCAATATTAGCAAAGCCAAAGTTCTTCTTATAAAAAACCTCATCGCCTTTTATAACACATAAGGAAATACCAGGAACTTCATACTGTTGTTGTACCTCTAAAATATAATCTTCTATCTGCTTTTGAACAGCTATATTTTGACCTGATACATTAAACACAATGCTTAACAGGAAATACAATAAAAATTGGTATTGTTTCTTCATAATAAGTTTCTCATTTACCAGCATAACTTCCTTTTTTCAATTCCGTTACAAAAAAAAGAGATTACGAAATGTAATCTCTTTTAAATATAAAAAACTTATTCTGAATCTTTTATTCTAATGCTCCGATATAACGTTCTGCATCTAAAGCTGCCATACATCCTGTTCCTGCAGCAGTTACAGCTTGACGATACTCTTTATCTTGTACATCTCCAGCAGCGAATACTCCTGGTACATTTGTTTTGGTAGATTTCCCTTTTGTGATTAAATAACCTGTATCATCCATATCTAACACACCTTTAAATAATGCTGTGTTTGGTGTATGACCAATAGCAATAAATACTCCTGTTACTGGAATATCTACTTTATCTCCTGTTTGATTATTTACAGCACGTACACCTTCTACAACATTTTCTCCTATAACCTCATCTATTTCAGTATTAAATAATACCTCAATATTTTCAGTTTTATTTACACGGTGTTGCATTGCTTTAGAAGCACGCATATAATCTTTACGAACTAACATAGTAACTTTATTACAAATGTTTGCTAAGTAAGTTGCTTCTTCAGCAGCAGTATCTCCAGCTCCAACCACAACAACATCTTGTCCTTTATAAAAGAAACCATCACAAGTAGCACAAGCCGAAACTCCACCACCTATTAAACGTTGCTCACTTTCTAATCCTAAATATTTTGCTGTAGCTCCTGTAGAAATAATTACTGTTTCTGCTTCTAATTCAGTAGTTTCATCTACCACTACTTTGTGAATTCCACCTTCTTCTTCAGAAAATTCAACTTTAGTAACCATTCCAAAACGAACATCTGTTCCAAAACGCTCTGCTTGACTTTTTAAGTCTTCCATCATTGCAGTTCCGTCTGTTCCATTTGGGTAACCAGGGAAATTATCTACTTCTGTAGTAGTTGTTAATTGACCTCCCATTTGCATTCCAGTATACATTACTGGTTTCATATCAGCTCTTGCAGCATATATTGCAGCTGTGTAACCAGCAGGTCCAGAACCTATTATTAAACATTTAATTCTTTCTACAGTATTTGACATTGGGTATTATTTTTAAGGTTTACAAATGTACTTTTTTTTTAAAAAACAGTAATAGCTTTGTATATATCTTTTGTCAATCCTTACATAGGTAAAAATAATTTTATTTTTTTATTTTTTATTTATAAAAAACTCGTATATTTGCAGTCCGAATTTCGGGGTGTAGCGTAGCCCGGTCATCGCGCCTGCTTTGGGAGCAGGAGGTCGCAGGTTCGAATCCT
>NZ_CAZEFZ010000017.1:0-86894 GCF_964511145.1 Tenacibaculum amylolyticum | reverse complement strand
ATAGAAATTGTCAATTGTAAAGTTTCCTCCACCTTCTTTGTAGAATAAAGCACCTTCAGTAACAGGACCTACAACAGTAATTTTGCTTAAAGTAGCGTTAGTTACAGGAGTAGCGTTACCGTCGTTTCCATTATTAGAACCTTCAATACCAGCTTTAGCACTTCCTGAGATATACCAGTATTCACCAATACCAGCCCAACCATCAGCGAAATCAATAGAATCATCACCAGAGTTTGTAGCTACTAAATATTTACCATTAACAGTTCCTCCAAAGAATTCGATACCGTCATCCCCACCTTCGAAAGATTGTACATACTCTACCGTAGTTCCAGAACCAACACCAAATAAAGAAAGTCCGTTAAACTCTTTAGAAGAGTTAAAAGTAGCTCCAGTATACTCAATTCTTAAGTAACGAATAGAACCAGAATCATCATTTGCAGTTGAACCACCATACGTTAAACCAGCAACTTCAGAAGTAGCAGTAGCACCAATATTTGTTGGAGCTTTACCACAAACAACTAATCCACCCCAGTCTTTAGGGGCTGGAGTTGCTGCACCAGAAGTCATTACTACAGGATTGTCTTTATTACCATCTACATATATTTTACCACCTTGTGCTACAGCAATATAAGCAGAAGTTCCCCCAGTAGCCTCAATTCTTGTACCTGCAGGAATTCTTAAAATTCCACCATCTTGTACTACGTATGCACCAGTAAGTTTGTAAGTAACAGAAGCATCTAAAGTAACGTCAGTAGTTACATCACCAGTTAAATCTGAACTCGCACAAGGCTGACAAGAAGAACCTCCACAGTCTACTCCTGTCTCATCCCCGTTTTGAATTCCGTCAGTACAAGAAGCACTACGAACAGGATCGTCGTCTCCACATGATACAACGAAAGCTAAAGTAGCTGCCATGATCATAAGGCTAAAAATTTGTCTTTTCATTTTAAATTTGAAATTTATATTCATTAATTTTTTCGATAACACAAAAAAAGTAACCCAAGATTAATTAAATGTTTTACAAAAATTAATCTTGGGTTATTGGATTGTTAAGTAAAAGTTATACGAGGTAACCTACAGTTAACTAGAACTTATATGATAATGAAAGTCTAAAATCGACTCCTCTTTTGTAAGCTAAAATAATAACATCCTGGTCTTCTTGAAATCTTTCAATACTAGGGTTTAATAAGTTCTTAGCAGATAAACCTAATGACATTCTTTCGTTTAATTTAGATTTTAAGATTAAATCTAAAGTTCCAAAACCTTTATCTACTAAATTTCCTTTTCCTTGTGTTCCTAAAGCAAAAATTCTATCTGTAAAATAATTGAATACCACAGTAGATTGAATGTTCATGCCATTGCTAAAGTCTTTTAAATACGAAAAGTCAGTGTTTAATAATAAGTCAGAAGCACCAGCAAAACCATCTTCAGTATTTGTGAAATTTACGCTGCTTCCAGGGTTTTCTCTAATAACTTTCTCAGGATTTAGCTCTTGATTGTGAATCATGTATGAAGTATTTAAACCAACAGTTAATTTGTTGTTTAATGTAGCATCGTTAGTTTCAGTTTCATTATTGAAAAGTGTTTTTCTTAATTCAACTTCAAGACCATAAGCAATTCCCCAATCTCCAGTATTTACATAACTGATATCATTAGAAGCAGAGTTGATTGTAATCTCGTTAATTGGATTTGCAATATACTTACCAAATGCACCCACAGATATAATTTCATCTTTTTGAGGGAAGTATTCCCATTTAAAATCTGCATTGTAATTATCTGATGAATATAAGTTTGGATTACCTAAAGAGTTGTTTACAACATCTTCAAATAAGAAAGGAGCTCTTTCTTTAAATTGAGGTAAGGTGTATGTTTTACTTGCTGCAAATTTTAAGTTTTGCTCGTCGTTTAACGTATATTTTAATGAAACAGATGGTAAGATTTGAGTTTCATCTAAATCACTTTCTCCATCGTTAATAGAAGTATCATAGAATAACGATTGGTTAATTTTTTCACCTCTAAGACCAAAGATACCTGTAAATTTATCAGAGAACTTATATTCAAATTGTGCATAAGCAGCATTAATATTTTGCTTACCTCCGTAAGTTTGTGGTAACAAAACATCTGTAGTACTACCTAAACCACCTCTAAAGGTTCTAATGGTAAACAAACCTGCATTAAAATTAGCTTGATTGAAATAACTGTTTAAATCATATACATCGTCAATTATAGGTTGTGTTACCGTTCTTAATGTGATAGCGAAGTTAAACTGTGTAGCATCAAAATCTACATCTTTAAATCTACCACTATACCCTAATTTTAATTTAGCTCTATGAATCTCATCTGCATCTTTTGCAAATTTGTAAGTAACACTAGCGTTTGCAGCGATTTCTTCTTCTTCTAAATCTGAAAAGAATCTGTGGTTATCTGAATCGTTACTGATTAATAAGAAAGATTTTGGTCCTTCAGGTTCGTCGTTTCTGTTTGGTAATACAGTAGATTGTACACGATTAGGTACTTCATTTTCATTAAAATTATATGAAGCTCCCCAGTCAAATACTAAATCATCACCAACTTTGTGATTACCTAGTAATTGGTGAACAAATAATGTATTTCTAATAAAAGTTTGTCTTTGAATTACAGCTCCACCTTCTGGTGCATTATCAAAAACATCATAAATACCCTGATAGTCGTCATGACTATTAGTAGAATTGTTTACCATTAAACCATTGTATTTAAACTCATGGTTTTTATATTTTAAACGTAAATTCCCCATTAAGGTAGTATTCGTGTTGTAAGCATATGATTCTCTTGTTAAATCTCTTCTGGCTACACCAGAAACGTTAACATCACCTCTAGCTACTCCTTGTCTATATTGATAATCATTATCAAAAGAACCAACAACAAAGAAACTTACTTTTGTATTATCTGTTAGGTTAAATGAATCACCACCTTTAACAGATATTGCTGTGTTTATAGGGGCATTTCCTTCTTGTCTATCCCAGCTAGTTGTAAAATTGTAATTATTTAATGGAAAGGCAGGATAGGTTGTCGAATAAAAACCAAAAGTACCAGGTCCATCTGCTCCATAAAAAGTTTTTCCGTTAGCTACTGAATTAATTCCTGATCCTAAACTAATTTCAGCAAATCCTTTTCCTTTATATACTTTTGAAGAAATATTGATATTCGCTCCACCAAAATCACCATAGTTCATTACATTATATGTCTTGTCAATACCAATGTATTCAACAATATCAGTAGAGAATATACTTAAGTCTATGTTTTTCTTAGAAGGGTCGTTAGATGGTAATGGTAAGCCATTTAAAGTTGTTACGTTATAACGATCTCCCAAACCTCTTACAAATACACTACCAGAACCTTCTTCTTTAGAAACCCCAGTCGTTTTGGTAACAGCAGTAGCCACATCACCAACTCCTTTTCTAGCTAATTCTTGATTTCCAATTTTTTGTTCAATAGTAACAGCTTTCTTTTGTTCTAATAAAAGAGCGCTTTCTTTTTCTTTATTAACAGTTCCTGTAATTTGTACTTCTTCTAGTTGTTCACCACCACTAGCTCCCATTACTTGATTAACTGTTATAGTTTTTCCAGCTACAATGGTAATTGTTTTTTCTACAGTTTGATAACCAACAAAACTAAATACTAAAGTGTATGGCCCAGCTGGAGCAGAAATTGTGAATGTTCCGTCCATATCTGTATTACCTCCGATAGAGGTTCCTTTAATAAACACATTTGCAAATGGCAAAGGTTCATTATTTAATTCTTTATCAGTAACCACCCCCGTTACAGTTCCTTTATCTTGAGCAAAGACAAATTGACTTAAGCTTACTAAAGCAATTAATAGAAATTTCTTCATTTTTAGTTATTCTAATATCAAATGCAAAAGTGAACTGGAACTGTAAATTAAAGGTTAGTTATAAGTTATACTTGTATTATTAGAATGTTTACTTAATGTTAAGCTGAAAATGAGTAATTAACCAATATGTTAATTACTAAAGAATTTAAGTCCTATAAAAAATGTTCTAGGTCTAGAAGGCCCATAAATATAGTTTGCGTCTCTATCTGCGCCTTGGTCAAAATCTTGTTGATAGCTGTCAAATAGGTTTTGAATTCCACCGCTTATTTGAATCGTTGAATGTTTATGGTCATCTAAATAGAAATCATAAGAAGATTTCAAGTTAAGCTCAAAAAAATCTTGTGTTTTCTCCAACCAGTCCTGTGTAATAAATCCAGCTAGATGCGGAACGTACATACTTCCTGTGTATACCCCAGAAATGTTGTTCTGAAACCTTTTAGTAGGAGCGTAAGTAGCTACAAAATTTCCATAGAAGTTAGGAGACTTAAAGAAATTATCTGCATTTTCTAATGAAATAGTTGGATCATCGGACCATTGTACAGGCTCGTTGTATTTTCCTTCTTGTATAGTTGCACCTGCTTGTAAAATCCATTTTTCGTTAGGAGCATATTTAGCTTCAATATTTATCCCTTTTACATCAGCATTGTCTCCATTTCTCTTTTCCCAAATTAGATTGTTTAATTGCTCCAAAATAAATGGATTTACCAACTTTGTATAAAAAGCCTCTAATGTGAAGGCAATTTCTCCTTTAGATAAATTCTTGTTCCAATCAAAAGAAGCCGTAAAACTATGCGAGGTTTCAGAAACGAGATTTGCTCTATCTACACGAACAGTTAAAACTTCACCTGCTGCTATCTGTGCATGTAAATCTTCTGTAAATACTTGAGGAGCTCTAAAACCTTTTGCATAAGAAGCTCTCAAACGTGTGTTTTCATTAGCGAAATACAAAACATTTAAACGTGGATTTAAAATGATATTTTCATCAGTTAAATTATGAATGTCTGCTCTTAAACCTCCTAATACTTTCCATTGTTTGTTAATGGTCCATTCTTGTTGTGCATAAATGCCATAGGTTCTTAATGTTTGATTTACAAAAGCATTAAATCCAGGTTTTTCATCCTTCATTTTATCGTATTTGAACTCAATACCTCCTGTAAAATTACCTTTACCTCCTAAGAAAGAATCTAATCTGTGTGCATATTGAGATCCTAAGACCCAAGTTTCGTCCCTTGAGTTTCCAAAACCAATTACAGTTCCATTTTGAGCAATTAAATCTTCTCCACCACCATAATAATTTTTGTTTTTTGAGCGTGAAGTAGAAACATATGCTGAAAAATGTTGTTTTCCATCATTAATTACAGATTCATAGGTAAGTCCTCCAATTAATACATCAGAATCTATTTGTTCTGCAACATCACTTTCAAAGGGTTGTAAGCTTAATTTATTTCCTCCTCTTCTAAATTCACTGATACTATTAAACTCGGCAGTTAGTCTACTTGTTTCTGTAGGTTTTAAATATCCCTTAAACCCAAAAGTTTGTGTCTCTAATTTTGTAATTTCTGTAAAAGAATCTCCATCATAATCGTATGGATTTCTATTTCTGTACATTCCAAAATAGGTTAAACCAGCGGTAGCTTCTTCGTTTACTACAGTACCGTTTAATGTTGTCGCAAGATCTAAGGCATCTCCTTTAATTAAAGAAACATTTTGACCTACTTGAAAAGTGTTTTCAATAGGATCTTTTGTTATAATATTAATGGTTCCTGCAATGGCATTCGCACCATACAATGCAGATCCACCACCACGAACTACTTCAATACGTTGTATAACGTTAGCTGGAATTTGATCTAATCCATAAACACCGTTTAATGCGCTAAAAATAGGTCTGCTGTCTACTAAAATCTGAGAATAAGCACCATCTAAACCATTAATACGTACTTGAGAGAATCCACAGTTTTGACAATTAGTTTCCATACGCAAACCTGGTTGGAAATTAAGACCTTCTGACAAGCTGATAGATTGTGTTGCATCTAAAAGTTTAGAGTCAGTTACACTTACAATTACAGGAGCAAGTTTTCTATTTAAATGTGTTCTTGTTGCACTTACTACGACCTGATCTAATCCTAAAACATCTTCTTCTAAACTTACATCAATTGTTATTGTGTTATTAGTGTTTAACTGGATTTCTTTTTCTACAATTTTGAAACCGATACTTTGAAATACGATTGTAGCTTTTTGAGCTGTCGCATTGATTTCATACAGTCCATTTTCATTGGTTGTGGTTCCTATAGATGTATCTTTTATATAAACAGAAACAAAAGGTACAGGTTCATTGTTAAATGTAACTTTTCCTTTAATGGTTTGAGTGTTTCCTAAAAACACTGTTAATAAGCATATAATAGCTATGAAATGTTTCATTTTTCTTTATTCTAAAATAAAATTCACGCAAATATAAATCATTTTTTAGTCTCGCCTAAAAATTTATTTCATATTTCAAAAAATTGTACCTTTGCAAAGAATAAAATGAATTATGTTTTCACAATCTGAAGAAAATTATATAAAAACAATCTATCATTTAGCTGTCGATTCTGAAAAAGGAATTAGTACGAATGCTATTGCTAAAAAGTTGGCTACAAAAGCATCTTCGGTAACAGATATGGTTAAAAAGTTATCTGAAAAAGAAGTGGTGGTTTATAAAAAATATCAAGGTGTGCGATTGACAGATTTTGGTAAGAAAACAGCGGCAAATATTATAAGAAAACATCGTTTGTGGGAAGTTTTTCTAGTTGAGAAGTTGAAGTTTTCTTGGGATGAAGTGCATGAAGTTGCAGAACAATTAGAGCATATTAAATCACCGAAATTAATTAATGAATTAGATGCTTTTTTAGGTTTTCCGAAGCAAGATCCACATGGAGATCCTATTCCAGATAAGGATGGAAATATTCAAGTTATAGACAAAAAATTATTAGCAACATTAGAAACAAATGATAAAGGTGTTTGTGTAGGTGTGAATGATAGTTCTTCAGAATTTTTACAGTTCCTAGATAAGCAAGGTATAGGATTGGGAGCTATGATTGAAATTCTAGAAAGAGAACCATTTGATGAGTCTTTAAAAATTAAAGTGAACGATAAAGAATTGACTATTTCCAATAAAATAGCCAACAATTTATATATACAGAAGTAAAGAAGAATGAAAATATATATATACATATTAATTACATTGTTGATACTAGGTTGTAAACCAGAAAAAAAATCTGGAAATGAAAAATTGCAGGTAGTTACAACAACGACAATGATTACCGACTTGGTAAAAAACATAGGAGGAAATAAACTAGAGGTGCAAGGTTTAATGGGAGCAGGTGTAGACCCTCATTTGTATAAAGCTAGTGAAGGAGATGTTGGAAAGCTGTTTAATGCAGATGTAATTGTGTACAATGGATTGCATTTGGAAGGTAAATTGGAAGAAGTGTTTGAAAAAATGCGTCATCAAAATAAAAAAACGATTGCTGTTGCCGATGCAGTTGATAAAGATAAATTGATAGGGTCTGAATATTTTGCATCAAATTACGATCCACATATCTGGTTTGATATCTCAAATTGGGAATTGATTACTGAATCTTTAGTGAAACAATTATCTGAACTAGATCCAAAAAATGCAGCTACTTATAAAGAGAATGGAACACAGTATTTAAAAAAACTAGCAGCATTAAAAACTAATATTGGAGAGAAAATAGAAGTGATACCAGTAGAAAAGAGGGTTTTAGTCACGGCTCATGATGCTTTTAATTATTTTGGAAAAGCATATGATTTTAATGTTGTTGGTTTGCAAGGATTGTCAACAGCTACAGAAGCTGGAGTAAAAGATGTTCAGAAGATGGCAGCTTTTATAATAGATAACAATGTAAAAGCAATTTTTGTAGAAAGTTCAGTGCCTAAAAGAACAGTTGAAGCTTTGCAAGAAGCAGTAAAATCTAAAGGACATGAAATCGTTATTGGAGGGACTTTATATTCTGATGCATTAGGAAATGAAGGAACACCAGAAGGTACTTACTTAGGAATGTATAAACATAACGTAGAGAGAATTGTTAATTCACTATAAAAATGAATATGGAGGAGAGAAAATTAGCAGTAACAGTAGATGACTTAACAGTTGCTTATAATTATAAACCTGTTTTATGGGATATTGATTTGGCAATTCCGGAAGGTGTAATGATGGCTATTGTTGGACCTAACGGAGCTGGAAAATCTACATTAATAAAATCTATTTTAGGGATTATAGATCCTATTGCAGGAAGTATTTCCATATATGGAAAGCCTTATGGTAAGCAACGTAAATTAGTGGGGTACGTACCTCAAAAAGGAAGTGTGGATTGGGATTTTCCAACAACTGCTTTAGATGTAGTAATGATGGGAACTTACGGAAGTCTAGGATGGATTAAAAGACCTGGCAAAAAAGAAAAGAAAAAAGCTTTAGAGGCATTAGAAAAAGTAGGAATGCTTCCGTTTAAAGATCGACAAATTAGTCAGTTGTCTGGAGGACAACAACAGCGTGTTTTTTTAGCAAGAGCATTGGCTCAAGATGCGGCAATTTATTTTATGGATGAACCTTTTCAGGGAGTAGATGCAACTACTGAAATAGCGATTATCAATATTTTAAAAGAATTAAGAAAAGCAGGGAAAACAGTAATTGTTGTTCATCATGATTTACAAACGGTTCCAGAGTATTTCGATTGGGTTACATTTTTAAATGTAAAGAAAATTGCGACTGGACCAGTTAAGGAAATCTTTAATGATGATAATCTTACCAAAACATATGGAATAAATTATAAGGTAAGTGTGCAACAGTAGAAGTAAGATTTCGTGTTTAAAAATAATACAAACCATTAAAAAGAAAATATTATCAATTTTGTAGAATATTTTGAATTACTTTTTAGCGATTATACATTGCGTACAATTAGCTTAGGAACTGCTATTTTAGGAGCAATCTGTGGTATGCTAGGTAGTTTTGCTGTACTGAGAAAACAGAGTTTATTAGGAGATGCAATTTCTCATGCTGCTTTACCAGGAATAGCTATTTCATTTTTAATTACAGGAACAAAAGAAACAAATGTATTATTAGTAGGAGCTTTAATTAGCGGGTTAATTGGTACGTTTTGGATTCGTGGAATTGTAAAAAAAACACATTTGAAGTCAGACACAGCATTGGGGTTAATACTGTCAGTTTTTTTTGGTTTTGGAATGTTGTTGCTAACTTATATTCAGAAGCAACCCAATGCAAATCAATCAGGGTTAGATAAGTTTTTATTTGGACAAGCAGCTACTTTATTGGCTAGAGATGTTTGGTTTATGGGAATTGTAGCGTTGATTTGTTTGTTTGTGCTATTGCTGTTTTGGAAAGAGTTTAAAATTTTGCTATTCGATGCCGATTACGCGAAAACGTTAGGTTTTAATACAAAACGGATCGATATTTTAATAACGTCATTTATTGTATTAGCTATTGTATTAGGATTGCAAACGGTTGGTGTTGTACTAATGAGTGCGATGTTATTGGCTCCAGCTGCAGCAGCTAGGCAATGGACAAATAGTTTAGGAGTTATGGTGTTGTTGGCAGCAATTTTTGGGGCGTTATCTGGAGTACTGGGAACAGGAATAAGTGCAAGTCAAAATAACTTATCTACGGGACCAGTAATTGTATTAATAGCTGCGGTTTTTGTTATTTTCTCTTTTATTTTTTCACCCTCGCGAGGATTACTTTTCCGTCAAATTAGATTTATTCAAAACAGGAATAATTTAATACTGAATAAAACATTGGCATTTATGTTTGATATTGCTAAGAATCACGAAAATATTTCACATCCACACACAGTTAAAATCTTAAATAATTTTCAAGGGTTTACAAGAAAGTCATTGCGAAAATTAGAACGTAAAGAATATATTAATGTAAATGGTAAAATGTGGTCAATGACAGAGAAAGGATATCATTTTGCAGCGAATTTGTATAATCAACAATTAGAAGAGAATGACTAGTGCTCAGATAGAAATACAATTAATAGCTAGTTTAGTTGCTATAGCATGTGCAATTCCAGGTACTTTTTTGGTGTTACGAAAAATGGCTTTAATAAGCGATGCCATTAGTCATTCCATATTGCCAGGTTTGGTGTTAGGTTTCTTTATTACACATGATTTAGGTTCACCTTTATTAATTGCAATGGCTGCGTTGTCAGGCGTAATTACTGTTGTTTTAGTTGAATTTATTCAAAAAACAAAATTAGTAAAAGAAGATACTGCAATTGGTTTGGTATTTCCTGCATTGTTTAGTATTGGAGTTATTTTAATTGCTAAAAATGCCAATGATGTACATTTAGATACTGATGTAGTATTACTAGGAGAATTAGCATTTGCCCCTTTTGATAGGTTGATGATTAATGGTGTAGATTTAGGGCCAAAATCTTTATGGATAATTGGAAGTATTTTGTTGATTACGTTAGGTTTGTTAATTGCTTTTTTTAAAGAATTAAAAATAAGCACATTTGATGCTGGATTGGCAACAGCGTTAGGTTTTTCACCAGTTGTTTTACACTATGGTTTAATGAGTGTAGCTTCTGTAACTACTGTTGGTGCTTTCGATGCGGTAGGAGCTATTCTGGTGGTTGCTTTAATGATAGTTCCAGCTGCGACAGCGTATTTACTTACGAATGACCTAAAAAGAATGTTATTGTATGCAGTGTTTTTTGGTGTTTTTGCAGCTATTTCTGGATATTGGTTAGCACATTATTTAGATGCATCTATATCTGGATCAATGACTACGGTGTTAGGGTTGATATTTCTATTGGTATATCTGTTTGCTCCAAGTAAAGGGTTGATATCTGTATTGTATAGGAATAAACAACAGCAAATTGAAGTGTTGCTATTAACATTTTTACTGCATTTAAATAATCATAAGGAAGAAGAAGAGCGTCATATAAATCACTTGAATGAACATATCAATTGGCAAAAAGTAAAGTCAAAATCTGTGGTAGATTTGGCTTTAAAAAATAATATGATTACAATAGTAGATCATATTATTTCTCTTACAGAAAAGGGGAAAGCGTTTACAGATAAAGCTATAGATTATATCATAACAAACGATGATTCTGAGATAGAATCGATGAAAGAAGATTTCTTCTTATTTAGAGGTTAAATTATAATCTTTATATCATATGTAATAGTTCTTTAGAATTAATAACTGTTGCAAACTCTTCATTTAAACTCGCTAAAGTAGTTTGATGAATGATTTCAGCAGGAAACACTTCTCCATTAATTCCTTTTCTATCGAAGGTAGCAGTGGCATCAGAAATTAAATAGGTTTTAAAATCATAATTACCCGCCATTCTTGTAGTGGTAGAGATACAGTGGTTGGTAGTTAGTCCAACAATCACAAGCGTATCTATATGCTGTGTTTCTAAAATTGATTTTAAATTGGTGCCTATAAAAGCGCTGTTTACTTCTTTTACTATAACTGGTTCTGATGAAAGTGGTTTTACTTCATCTCTTATTTCAAAGCCAGAGTGTGTTTTATGTAGTCTGGAATTTGGATCTTGTGAACTATGTATAATGTGAAATACAGGAAGCTGTAAGGTTCTCCATTTTGCTAAAATGGTTGCACATATTTCTTCTGCATTTTTATTATTCCTATTACCTCCCCAATAATCTTCTTTGTCAAAACCTTTTTGAATGTCTACTAACAATAAAGCAGGTTTAGTGTCTCTTAATTTCATAACGTATTATTTATTTGAGAAATCTAAGATAGACTGTCTTTCTGTATTTATAGTAAGCTTTGTAACATCTGGCCTAGAATAATGACCTACACAATCAAAATTATGACGTTCTTCCAATACTCGTTGGTAATCAATAGTTCCTGTAAATAATCCTTCTTTTCCAGTTACAGGTGGAATTACCCATTCACCATCTGGACCTGCGATACAAGAACCACCATTAGCAAGAATTTCAGGAGCATTTGCTATAATTGTTTCGTAATGTGGTGTTGTTTTAGGAAAATCTTCAATAGACATGTATCCGCTAACAGAAACTACAAAAGATCTACTTTCTTTAGCAATGAACTTTGTAATATCAAATGTGTTTTTTTCAGCACCTGGCCAAACAGCAATATGTAAGTTTTCACCTTGAGCATATAAAGCAGTTCTTGGTAAAGGCATCCAGTTCTCCCAACAATTTAATCCACCAACAGTAAAAGCTTTTAAAGGATGTACTTGTAAACCATTTCCATCACCAGGAGACCAAGTTAAACGTTCTTCATAGGTAGGTTGAAGTTTTCTGTGTACAGACTTAATAATTCCATCTTCATTAATGTAAACTAAAGAACAATACAAACTATGTCCACCTCTGTTTTTAGCTCTTTCAATAATACCTAAATAAATAGCAATTTGATGTTCTTTTGCAAGCTGACAAATTCCGTCTAATTCTCCACTTTCAATTTGTATAGCATTATTAATATAATGAGCATGAATCTCTTTTTGAATACTAGAATTAAATTCAGAACCATTGGTAATAGATAACCAAAAAGGATACCCAGGTAGCAAACCTTCTCCAAAAACAACCAAATTACAGTTTTCGTTACCTGCTTGTACGATGTATGATTTTACTTTTTCTATGGTTTGTGTTTTATCTAGCCAAACAGGAGCTATTTGTGCCATGCCTATTTTTAAAAGAGTGCTCATTGGTTATTTTGATTGATGTTTAAACGAATATATGGAAAATGAGTCGGTTGAATCTAGTAAGCTTACGATTACACTCCTTATTTAACAAATTGTAATTATATGTGATTTTTAAAACAAGTAAGAAAAATGTTAATTACATCGAATTCTTTTAACCATTTGATGAAGGAAAAAATAATAAAATAAGTTATTTTGCATAAAACTTACTTACAAAGTGCAACACTCTTCATCCTTTCAAATTTATAATGCTTCAGCAGGAAGTGGAAAAACATTTACTCTGGTAAAAGAATATGTAAAAGTATTACTGCAATCTAATGATGTTTTTTACTTTCAAAAAATATTAGCAATTACGTTTACGAACAAGGCAGCAGGTGAAATGAAAGAACGTGTGTTAAAAAGTTTAGCTGATTTTTCTGAAGGGAAACCAAATGAAATTATAGAAAAAGTTTTAGAAGAAACGAATATAAATATAGTTGATGCTAGAGAGAGAAGTAAGAAAATATTACACGCAATTTTAGTCAACTATTCTGCATTTTCAGTCACTACAATTGATAGTTTTACTCATAAGATTATTAAAAACTTCGCTTTCGATTTAGGGCTTACATTGAATTTTGAAGTGGAAATGGACGCAATTTCTTTATTGAATGAAGCAGTAGACTTATTAATGTCTAAAATCGGAACTCAAAAAGAAATAACAAACTTATTAATTGATTTTTCATTATCTAAAATAGATGAAGATAAATCATGGGATATTTCTTTTGAATTAAAAGAATTTGCAAAAGTATTACTGAACGAAGATGATATTCAACATTTCAGAAACTTAAGCGATAAAACAATTGCAGATTTTAATACTTTAAAACAAAAGCTTCAAAAACAAAAACATGAAATAGAAAAAAGATTAAAAGAAATAGGAGATGAAGGATTACAAATAATTGATTCGAATGGAATTGCTCATAAAGACTTTTATTATTCATTACTTCCAAAACATTTTATAGCTTTAAAAAGTAATCCTTTGGCAGCTAAGTTCTTCGATCAAAGTAAGTTGAAAGAACGTGTTGAAGAAGGGATGTTCTATTCAAAATCTAAATCTGAAGAAATAAAGTCGGTGATTGATGGTATGCTTCCAGATTTACTAAACCTGTATACGGAATCAGAAGGTTTGTATCAGCAGGTAATATTGAATCAACTAGTACTTAAAAGTATTATTCCTTTAGCAGTTTTAAATAATATCAATCAAGAATTAACATTCTTAAAAGAAGAAAATAACATTCGATTAAATGCAGAATTTAATCAGTTAATTTCCGATAATATAAAAAACCAACCTACACCATATATATATGAAAGACTGGGGCAGCGATTTATGCATTACTTTATAGATGAAATGCAAGATACCTCAGTTTTACAATGGCAAAATCTAATACCGCTAATAGATAATGCATTGGCTCAAGAAAAAAGTAGTTTGTTATTGGTGGGAGATGCAAAACAAGCAATTTATCGTTGGCGTGGAGGAAAGGCAGAACAGTTAATAGACTTGAGTGACGAAGCATATAAAATTTTTCAAGTAGAAAAAGAAGTAAAACAACTAGAGCGTAATTATAGAAGTTATACAGAGGTTATTAATTTTAATAATAACTTTTTTCAATATGTAGCAAATTTCTTTGGAAACGAACAATACAAACAATTGTTCATAGAAGGAAATAAACAATTAGAGAATTCAAAAGTAGGAGGACAGGTTACAATTAATTTCTTAGAAAAAAATGAAGATAAAGAAATTGAAAAAACAAAATATCCTCAAAAAGTGTATGAAAAAATCCTTGCGCTACAAGATTCGTTTGAATTAAACGAAATAGCCGTATTGGTTAGAAAAAAGAGTGAAGGTATAGCGGTAGCAAATTATTTGTCAGAAAAAGGAATAGAGATTATTTCTTCGGAAACCTTATTGTTGAAAAACAGTAAGAAAGTAAATTTTATAGTACAATTATTACAATTATTACAATTTTCAAATGATGAAGAAACACAATTCGATATTTTATATTTCTTATATCATCATTTAAATATAAGTACAGGGAGTCATGACTTTTTCGAGCTTTTCGTTAAAAAGAATCTTGAAGAGTTTTTTAAAACATTCCATAGTTATGGAATAGAGTTCAACTTAAATACTTGTTATGAATTACCATTCTATGAAAAAATAGAATATATCATACGAAGTTTTAAATTAATAGAAAGTTCAGATGCTTATGTGCAGTTTTTCTTAGATGTTGTTTTGGAGCAACAGAAAAAAGGAACAAGCATTCAAGATTTTTTAGAGTTTTGGAGTGTTAAAAAAGACAGTTTAAGTATTGTAACTTCTGAAGATGCAGAAGCAGTTAATATAATGACAATTCATAAATCGAAAGGATTGGAGTTTCCAGTAGTGATTTTTCCTTACGATTTAGATATTTACAGGCAAGTAAAACCTAAAGTGTGGTTTGATGAACTACCTGATTCCTATGAAGATTTTAATGAATTACTAATTGACTACAGCAAAACACTAAGTTATACGAATAATAGAGGAGCAACGATTTATGAGCAACAACGACAAGAATTAGAATTAGATAATTTCAATTTATTATATGTTGCATTAACTAGAGCAGTAGAACAATTGCATGTTATCACAGAAAAGAGAATTTCAAAAACAGGAGAAAATACAAACTATTATTCTGGAATTTTTATTTCGTATTTAAAAAATGTACAGCTATGGGAAGATAATGTTTTCGAATATTCATTTGGTGAAGCGAATCGATGTAGTAAAAAGGAAATAACAAATAAGCCTACAGAATTACAAGAAACATTCATCTCTTTACCTTGGCAACGACATAATATAGTAATGTTGTCTAGTGCTTCTAAATTATGGGACACCAATCAAGAAACCTCTATTGCTTATGGTAATTTGGTACATACTATCTTGTCAAATATTAAAACAAAAAAAGATGTAATACCAACATTACATTTTTATGAAATGCAGGGAGAAATTTCGCAAGAAATTTTGAAAGATATTAAGAGATTAATTTTCGATATTGTAAATCATGACGATTTGAAAGATTATTATTCAGAAGAAGTAGAGGTGTTTAATGAAAAAGAAATGATAACAATAGATAATCAAATTATAATACCAGATAGATTAGTTTTTGATAAAGAAAAAGTAACGATTATCGATTATAAAACTGGGGTTTCTAAAGATGCAGACAAAAGTCAGGTTAAGATGTATCAAAGAGATTTGGAAGATTTAGGTTTTAAAGTTGATAAAAAAATTCTGATATATATAAATGAGACAATTTTAGTTGAAGAAATTGCCTAATTTTATCACCACAAACAAACAAATCATGTACGGAAAAATAAAAGAACACTTACAAAAAGAAATACAAGACATTAAAGATGCAGGATTGTATAAAAGTGAGCGTATTATTACATCATCTCAAGATGCTGTTATAAAAATATCTACAGGAGAAGAAGTAATAAACTTTTGTGCGAATAACTATTTAGGTTTATCTAACAATCCAGAGATAATCCAAGCAGCTAAAGATATAATGGATACGCACGGATTTGGAATGTCATCAGTCCGATTCATTTGTGGTACACAAGATATTCATAAAGAATTAGAAGGAAAAATTGCTGAGTTTTATCAAACTGAAGATACAATATTATATGCTGCAGCTTTTGATGCTAATGGAGGTGTTTTTGAACCTTTATTAACAAAAGATGATGCAATTATATCAGATAGTTTAAATCATGCATCTATTATTGATGGAGTACGTTTGTGTAAAGCAGCACGTTATCGCTATCAAAATAATGATATGCAGGCTTTAGAAGAACAATTAATAGAAGCGAATAAGCAAAACCATCGATTTAAAATTATTGTAACTGATGGTGTGTTTTCTATGGATGGTATTGTAGCGAAACTGGATGAGATTTGTGATTTAGCAGAAAAATATGACGCTTTAGTTATGGTAGATGAATGCCATGCAGCTGGTTTCATTGGTGCAACTGGAAGAGGAACATTAGAGTTAAAGAATGTTTTAGGAAGAGTAGATATCGTAACCGGAACTTTAGGGAAAGCTCTAGGTGGGGCTATGGGAGGTTATACTACTGGAAGGAAAGAAATCATCGATATTTTACGTCAACGTTCTAGACCTTATTTATTTTCAAATTCATTAGCACCATCAATCGTTGGAGCTTCTTTAAAAGTATTCGATATTCTATCAAATGATACAACTTTGAGAGATAAACTAGAATGGAATACTAATTATTTCAGAACAGAAATGGAGAAGGCAGGTTTCGATTTAGTTGGGGCAGATGCAGCTATCGTACCAGTAATGTTATATGATGCAAAACTTTCTCAAACAATGGCAAATAAGTTACTAGATGAAGGGATTTATGTGATAGGATTCTTTTACCCTGTTGTGCCAAAAGAGCAAGCAAGAATAAGGGTTCAATTGTCGGCTGCACATGAGAAAGAGCATTTAGATAAAGCTATAAATGCATTTGTAAAAGTAGGAAAAGAGCTAAATGTAATTTCGTAAAAGAAGCGCAAAAACTTGTTTTTTTTATAAGTTTTTGTAGATTTGCTTTTGTAAATAAGTTTTAACAACTTACATTTGCGTTATATATAAACGAACTTTTAATTTAAATTTTTGATAATGAAACAATTCAAATTAGCTATGTTAGCTATGATTGCGTTTCTAACGTTTAGTAACGTTAACGCACAAGACGAAAACAATCCCTGGGTTGTAGGTTTCGGTATTAACACAGTAGATGTTAGGTATCAGTCTGATTTTGGCGATTACGCACAAGACTATATCGGAACAGGAGAATGGGGTAATAACACATTGCCTTCAATCTCAAGAATTAGTGTTGACAGATACTTAAACGATGGTTTCTCTTTACAATTAGCAGGGTCTATTAACAAAGTAAAAACATATATTGTTGAAGATGATATCGATGAGTTATACTGGGCTATTGATTTAGTAGCTAAGTGGGACTTAAATAACTTATTCGGAGATACTGCATGGTGGGATCCTTACGTATACGTAGGTGGAGGATACACTGATTTCGGTAGAATGGTTAACGGATCTTTCGTAGAAGGAGGAGAAGGAACTTTAAATGCTGGGGCTGGTTTCAATGTTTGGTTTAACGAGAACATTGGTGTAAACTTCCAAACTGGTGCTAAGAAAGAATTTGCTGATAAAGTACAAGATCACTTCCAACACTCTTTAGGGTTAGTTTTCCGTTTCGGTGGAAAAGATACTGATGGTGACGGAATCTATGACAAGAATGATGCTTGTCCAGATGTTGCTGGTTTAAAAGAATTCAACGGTTGTCCAGATGCTGACGGTGATGGTATCAAGGATTCTGACGATGCTTGTCCAAATACTGCTGGTATTGCTGCTTTAAATGGTTGTCCAGATGCTGATGGTGACGGTATTGCTGATAAAGATGATGCTTGTCCAAACGAAGCTGGAACTAAAGCAATGAACGGATGTCCAGATGCTGATGGTGATGGTATCGCTGATAACAAAGATAAGTGTCCAAATGAGGCAGGTCCAGCTGAAAACGGTGGATGCCCATGGCCAGATACTGATAAGGATGGAGTATTAGACAAAGACGATAAGTGTCCAAATGAGCCAGGTGTTGCGTCTAACAACGGATGTCCAGAATTAATCATCATTACTGAAGTTGAAAAAGCTAAATTAGATAGCTTTGCAAGAGAAATTTTCTTCAACTCTGGTAAGTCAACTTTCAAATTAGGAGTTACTGGTAAATTAGACTTAATCGCTGAGATTATGAACAACTTCCCAGATTCTAACTTTGCTATCAACGGTTATACTGATAGCGTAGGAAGAAAGTCTACTAACTTAAAGTTATCTGATAAGAGAGCTAACGCTGTAATGGATTACTTAGTAGGTAAAGGAGTTAAAGCTGCTAGATTAACTGCTAAAGGTTACGGAGAGGATTACCCAATCGCTTCTAACAAAACTAGAGCAGGTAGAGCTCAAAACAGACGTGTAGAAATTCAATTAGCTAAGTAATAATTGAACCACATAATATTCAATAAAAAGCCTCACTTTTGTGAGGCTTTTTTTATGCTTTAGTTTTTTATTAAAAATATACTCTTAAACTTTTTAGTTTCAATCAAAAAAATTACCTTTGCGCTCTGAAAAGTGAGATAAATATCACTTAATAAATACAATAACTTAATTACAAAAGTAATGTCTACAATAAAAGGTAAAGTTTCTCAAATCATTGGTCCTGTTATTGATGTTGAGTTTAATACTGAAAATTCAGATCTTCCTAAAATTTACGATTCATTAGAAATTAAAAAAGAAGATGGGTCTACATTAGTTTTAGAAGTACAACAGCACATTGGAGAAGATACAGTACGTACAATTTCTATGGATGCTACTGATGGTTTACAAAGAGGTAAAGAAGTAATAGCAACTGGAAATCCTATACAAATGCCTGTTGGTTCAGATATTTATGGACGTTTATTCAATGTAACAGGTGATGCTATTGATGGATTAGGAGATTTACCAAAAGAAGGAAAAGACGGTTTACCAATTCACCGTAAAGCTCCTAAGTTTGAAGAATTATCTACATCTACTGAAGTTTTATTTACTGGTATCAAAGTAATCGATTTAATTGAGCCTTACGCAAAAGGAGGTAAAATTGGATTATTTGGTGGAGCTGGAGTAGGTAAAACTGTATTAATTCAGGAGTTAATTAATAACATTGCAAAAGGACACGGTGGACTTTCTGTATTTGCTGGAGTAGGTGAGAGAACACGTGAAGGGAATGACTTATTACGTGAGATGTTAGAGTCTGGAATTATCAAGTATGGAGACGATTTCATGCATTCTATGGAAGAAGGTGGATGGGATTTATCTAAAGTAGATAAGCCTACAATGAGAGATTCTAAGGCAACTTTCGTATTTGGACAAATGAACGAGCCACCAGGAGCACGTGCAAGAGTTGCTTTATCTGGTTTAACTATAGCAGAATATTTCCGTGATGGAGCTGGTGAAGATCAAGGTAAAGATGTACTTTTCTTCGTAGATAATATTTTCCGTTTTACACAAGCAGGATCTGAGGTATCTGCATTATTAGGTCGTATGCCTTCTGCCGTAGGTTATCAGCCAACATTAGCTACAGAGATGGGAGCAATGCAGGAGCGTATTACTTCTACTAAAAAAGGATCTATTACCTCTGTACAAGCAGTTTATGTACCTGCGGATGATTTAACAGATCCAGCACCAGCAACAACGTTTGCTCACTTAGATGCACAAACAGTACTTTCTCGTAAAATTGCCTCTTTAGGTATTTACCCAGCAGTAGATCCGTTAGATTCAAGTTCAAGAATTTTAACACCAGAAATTGTAGGAGAAGAGCACTATAATTGTGCACAGAGAGTAATCATGTTATTACAGCGTTATACAGAGTTACAAGATATTATCGCAATCTTAGGTATGGAAGAATTATCTGAGGAGGATAAATTAGTAGTTCACAGAGCACGTCGTGTACAACGTTTCTTATCTCAGCCATTCCACGTAGCAGAGCAGTTTACAGGTATACCAGGAGTATTAGTAGATATTAAAGATACTATCAAAGGATTTACTATGATTATGGATGGTGAGTTAGATAAGTATCCTGAAGCAGCATTCAACTTAAGAGGATCTATTGATGATGCTATTGAGGCTGGAGAAAAAATGTTAGCAGAAGCATAAAATATAAATAAAAGCAGTTAAAATAATGTTTTTAGAAATCGTAACACCAGAAGCAGTAATATTTTCATCAGAGGTATCTTCAGTTGCAGTACCAGGTTTAAATGGAGAATTCCAAATGTTAAACAATCACGCACCTGTTGTATCGTTATTAGTTTCAGGGAAAATTAGAGTTGAGGCTAGTAATGTTTCTATAGATGAAAAATTTCAAAATAGATTTACCAAAGAAAATGATGGTAGATTGAGTTTTGAAATCAATTCTGGAACTCTTGAGATGAAAGATAATAAGGCTATTATATTAGCTGACTAATTTTAAGAGTATATATAAAATAAAAAAACCTGTGATTATCACAGGTTTTTTTATTTTATATAAAGTGTATTTTAGTCTATTTGAGACACTCTTAACGTGTTTACCATACCTTTCTCTTCAACAGGCATAGATGTTAAGTTGATAACGAAATCTCCAGGCTTTACAAAGCCTTTTTCACGTATAATTTCATTAATGTCTTTTACAGTATCATCTGTGTTTAATTCCCTGTCATAATAAAAAGCTCTTACACCCCATAAAAGATTTAGCTTTCCTAAAATTCTTCTTTCAGAAGAGAATGCAATTACATGAGATTTTGGTCTCCATGCTGATATTTGGAAAGCTGTATACCCACTATTTGTTAAGGTGGAAATAGCAGAAGCTTCCATATCATCTGCCATTAATGCAGCATGATGACAAACAGATTTAGTGATAAAACGATTTGTGCGAACATGCGGAGCTTCAATTGGAACTTTAATTAATGGAGAAAACTCTACACTATTAATGATTTCCGACATTTTCTGAATTACTCTTACCGGATGCTTTCCTACAGAAGTTTCCCCAGATAACATAACAGCATCTGCACCATCCATTATCGAGTTTGCTACATCGTTAACCTCTGCTCTTGTAGGAACACTATTTTCAATCATAGTTTCCATCATT
Organism: Tenacibaculum amylolyticum; assembly: GCF_964511145.1. NCBI lineage: Bacteria > Pseudomonadati > Bacteroidota > Flavobacteriia > Flavobacteriales > Flavobacteriaceae > Tenacibaculum > Tenacibaculum amylolyticum. Next base: position 65,585 of record NZ_CAZEFZ010000017.1, on the reverse strand, counting down.
TGAGTAGCAATAATAACTGGAATTCTTGCTTTTTTAGCTCTTCTAACCAAACTCTTTTGAATTAAAGGAACATCTTGCATTGGAACTTCTACACCTAAATCTCCTCTTGCAACCATTAAACCATCGCAGTAAGGAATTAAAGCATCTATATTTTCAACAGCTTCTGGCTTTTCAATCTTAGCAATTACAGGAACTCTATACCTAGATTTTTGCTTAATTAAATCGCGAAGCATTCTTAAATCTTCTGGATTTCTAACAAAAGATAAAGCAATCCAATCCACTTCTTGCTCAAGAGCAAAAACAACATCTTTTTTATCTTTCTCTGTTAAAGCAGGTAAAGAAATATTTGTATTAGGTAAGTTAACTCCTTTTTTAGATTTTAAAGGACCACCTACAACAACTTTTGTAGTAACCTCTTTTTCTTTATCTGTAGAAATTACTTCAAACATTAATTTTCCATCGTCAACAAGAATATTTTCACCAGCTTTTACATCTTTAGGAAATCGTTGATAAGTCATAAAGGCTTTTTCTTTTGTTCCTACGCACTTTTCTGTAGTGAAAATAAAAGTATCTCCAGCCTTAACTTCAACATTGTCCTCCATTACACCAACTCTTAGCTTAGGTCCTTGTAAATCGGCTAAAATCGCTAAATTATATCCTTGTTCTTTATTGATTTCTCTAATTAGTTGAATGCGTTCTTTTACAATCTCATGATCTGCATGAGAGAAATTAATTCTAAAAACATTAACACCAGCTGCTCCCATCTTAGTAAGCGTTTCTTTTGTGCTAGTTGCTGGTCCTAATGTTGCTACAATTTTAGTTTTTTTGTTATGTGGCATAGGTTAAAAGATTAAAAATTCTTTAGATTTCAGTGTGTCTGTTTCTATATAATAAGAAGTCATTATTTGTGGAATCTTACTAATGACTTCATTTATTTCGTTTGCTTTATCCGTAGTAAACCCTCCTTCTAATTTAAGAAAATAGTCTACTCTTTTCTTTTCAGGTATTAAATATACCTTAGCTTCACTTTCAGTAAATAAACCTTCTGTTCTGCTTTTTATATTTGTTTTATACACATTATCGATTAAAAACCAACTGTTGTCTGTTTCACAATCTATAAATTCATACAAAGGAAAACAAGCCTCGTAATCTTTGTTTTTAAAATCGATATCATTTGTACAACGTTCTAAACGAAGCTGTAAATGAGTGTTTAAGAGGTAAGCTAATCGGTAATTTTCTAGGGGTGTATGAATCCCTAATATATGGTAATCATTGCTCGAAAAATCATCTAAATGTACCGTGTGAATTTGCATTAGTACCTCAATTTACTACTATGCTAAGTTAAAGAATGTATTGATAAAATAAGATGAAAATAACGAAAACGATTTCGGCTATTAACTTTAAGAATTGTTTATCTCTTTTTGAAATGCGTAATATACACGCTTTGCAGCCATCTCTTCAGCTTTTTTCTTTGAAGTAGCTCTGCCTTTAGCAATTTTTTGTCCATCAATAAAAACAACTACGCTAAAGTGTTTTTGAGCTTGTTTACCGGTGTCTTCATAACTTTCAAAAAGATATTTTCGTTTTGTTTTTTGACACCATTCAATAATAAAACCTTTATAACTTGAGATTTTATTTTCTAGTTTTTGTAAGTCTACATAAGGAATAATAACTTGATCATAAATGAATTGATGACAGTAGTTATACCCTCTATCTAAGTAAATAGCACCAACTAAAGCTTCAAAAATATTTCCATGAATATTTTCACCTACTTGGTTTTGATTGATGTTGCTTTTTACAAATCGAATTAAGTCTAATTCTTTACCTAGTTTGTTTAAGTTTTCTCTACTAACTACTTTAGACCTCATTTGTGTAAGATAACCTTCATTACCTCTTGGTGCCTCTTTGTATAAGAAAGAAGCTATAACAGAACCCAAAATAGCATCACCTAAGAACTCTAAACGTTCATAGTTTATAGGTTTTCCTTTACTATCAGTCATTTTTAACGAACGATGTATAAAAGCTCGCTTATAATGATTTAGTTGTACAGGCTTAAAATTAAGTAGTGTTTTTAGGTCGTAATAAAATTCTTCGTCATCTTTAGTTTTAGGTCTAACTATTTTGCGAAGAAAATTCATAGGCTAAGAACGATTAATCTAATTTTCTAAAAGCTACACATGCATTATGTCCACCAAAACCAAAAGTATTACTCATGGCTACTTTAATATCTCTTTTTTGAGGTGTATTCAATGTTAAATTCAATTCTGGATTGATATTTTCATCAACATTAGAATGATTAATAGTAGGAGGGACAATACCATTTTGCATTGCTAAGATAGAAGCAATAGCTTCAATAGCTCCTGCGGCACCTAATAAGTGCCCAGTCATAGACTTAGTAGAGTTAATATTAATGTTTTTAGCATGGTCACCAAAAACTTCAGAAATAGCTTTTAATTCAGCTACATCTCCTAATGGTGTAGAAGTACCATGTGTATTAATATGATCTACTTCTTCAGGTTTAATTCCTGCGTTCTCTAAGCAGTTTTTCATTACTGCAATTACACCTAATCCATCTGGATGTGGTGCAGTCATATGGTGCGCATCAGAAGATAATCCGCCACCAATAACTTCAGCATAAATTTTTGCACCTCTAGCTTTAGCATGTTCATATTCTTCTAAAACTAAGGCTCCAGCACCTTCACCTAAAACAAAACCATCTCTTTCTGCATCGAAAGGACGAGAAGCAGTTTCAGGAGCATCATTTCTTGTAGATAATGCATGCATTGCATTAAAACCACCCATACCAGCTATGGTAACAGCAGCTTCACTACCACCAGAAACAATAACATCACAATGCCCAAGACGTATATAGTTAAGCGCATCAATAAGTGCGTTTGCTGAAGACGCACAAGCAGACACAGTTGTATAGTTTGGTCCCATAAATCCATGTTTAATAGATATATGACCAGGTGCAATATCTGCAATCATTTTAGGTATAAAGAAAGGATTAAATCTAGGTGTACCGTCACCTTTAGCATAGTTTAGAACTTCTCCTTGAAAAGTTTCTAAACCACCGATTCCAGCTCCCCAGATTACTCCTACCTTATACTTGTTAAGACTGTCTAAATTTAAATCAGCATCTTTAATTGCTTCATCAGAAGCAATCATAGCATACTGTGTAAATCTATCCATCCTTCTAGATTCTTTACGATCAATGTAATCTTTTACATTGAAGTCCTTGAGTTCACAAGCGAAACGAGTTTTGAACTTGGCAGCATCAAAATACGTAATAGGTGCAGCTCCGCTAACTCCGTTAACTAAACCATTCCAATATTGTTCTATATTATTTCCTATTGGCGTTAATGCGCCAAGTCCAGTAATTACAACTCGTTTTAATTGCATATATTCTTATTTTTTTGCTTCTTCAATATAGCTAATTGCTTGACCAACTGTGGCGATGTTCTCTGCTTGATCATCTGGGATCTGAATATCAAATTCTTTTTCAAATTCCATGATTAACTCTACAGTGTCTAACGAATCTGCTCCTAAATCGTTAGTAAAACTTGCTTCGTTAGTTACTTCGTTATCGTCAACTCCTAACTTGTCAACGATAATTGCTTTTACTCTTGATGCAATGTCTGACATAATTTTCTAATTTTTTAAATTTAAAATCGACGCAAAAATACAAATCTTAGGTTTTAATTCTAATTTTTGCTCGAAAATATGAGGTCTAAAATAAAAAATCTTTTTGTTAAGACCACATTGATGTTAATAAATGTTGTTTTTTTGCAGTAATAATAGCGTGTGTAGATTATGAAACGAATAATAATTTTTGCTTCTGGTTCTGGCAGTAATGCTGAGAATATAATAAGGTTTTTTCAAACTAAAGACACTATAAAAGTTGCTCATGTGCTCAGTAACAAGAAGGATGCCAAAGTTTTAGGGCGTTGTAAACGTCTAAAAATACCAAGTATAGTGTTTGACAAGCAAGATTTTGTAATTACAGATAAAATCTTGAATTTTTTGAAAGAAAATGCAGATTATGTAGTCTTGGCAGGATTTTTATGGCGAGTTCCAAGTAAAATTGTTGCAGCTTTTCCTAATAAAATAATTAATATTCATCCTGCATTATTACCAAAATATGGAGGAAAAGGAATGTATGGAATGCATGTTCACAAAGCTGTAAAGGAAAATAAAGAGGTAGAAACAGGGATTACAATTCATTTTGTAAATGAACATTATGATGAGGGAGCAATTATTTTTCAAGCTAAAACAAGTGTAGTTGCTACAGATTCTCCTGAAGATATTGCAGCAAAAGTTCATGAATTGGAGTATAAATACTTTCCTGAGGTAATAGAAAACACAATTTTATCTGAAAATGAGTAGTAAGAAAAAGTTTTATGTGGTATGGAAAGGAAAAAAGCCGGGAGTTTATACTTCTTGGGCAACTTGTAAAAAACAAATTGATGGTTTTCAAGGAGCGCAATACAAAGCTTTTGCTAGTAAAGTAGATGCAGAAAAAGCATTAAGAGAGAGTTATGAGAAGTATAAAGGAAAGGACACTAAAAAGAAGGTGCTTTCTGCAGCAGAACGAAAAAAATATGGAGATCCTATTTTAGAAAGTATTTCTGTAGATGCTGCTTGTGCTGGTAATCCTGGTAAGATGGAGTATAGGGGAGTACTTACGCATAACCATAAGGAGATTTTTAAAATGGGACCTTTTAAAAACGGAACTAATAATATTGGTGAGTTTTTGGCATTGGTTCATGGTATTGCATTATTAAAGAATAAAAATAAACCAACGATTCCTATTTATTCTGACTCGAAAATTGCAATGAGTTGGATAAAACAGAAGAAATGTAAAACGAATGTTGCTTTTGATAGCTCTAATAAAGATGTGTTAGAATTGATTAAAAGAGCAGAAAAATGGCTTCGAGAAAATAGTTTTTCAAATCCTATATTAAAATGGGAAACCAAAGCTTGGGGAGAAATTCCGGCTGATTTTGGCAGGAAATAACTTTTTATTTAACAAAACTTCGCAATAATGCTACTATAGGTTTTAATTCAGTAGGAGGTGTATCGTCATCAAACTGGCTAGAAGTATAGGTATTCTTATTTGTTTTTACAGATAATGTAGCGTGTAATGCACCATCGTATAATCTTTTGTTTGTAGGAGCTTTTAAAGCTGCAATTGCTGAAAGATTAATATTTGAAATGTACTTGTCTAACTTATTTCTTTGTTCTTTACTAATAGTATATGTGTTGGAAGAGTTGTGAGTTTTATAAAAAACAGTCTGATCTACCACAATAATATTTTCTGAAGATCCTCTAGTAATTGCATTAAAAGTAACTTCATCTACATTCGTTGTTTGTGTTTGTGCTTGAGAGGCACATGAGAAGATGAATAAAGAAACACAGCTTAAAAAGAATACTTTTAAAAAGTTAGTCATAGAAGAAAATTTTAATAAAAATATAAAAAGATGCTTAACAAAGCATCTTTTTATATTTTAACTCAACATCATTTTTGCCTTTTTTACAGCTTCTACAAGAGTATCTATTTCTTCTTTAGTATTGTAAAATGCTAAAGAAGCTCTTACAGTACCAGGAATTTTATAATAATCCATTATAGGTTGTGCACAATGGTGTCCAGTTCTTACAGCTATTCCTAGTTTATCTAAAATACTTCCAATATCATAAGGATGTATTCCTTCAATATTAAAAGATATTACAGATGTTTTTTTAGCTGTTCCGTATATTTTTAAACCTTCAATCTGGCTTAATTTATCTGTAGCATAAACTAAAAGTTCATTTTCTCTTTGTTGAATTGTGTCAAAACCAATTGCATTCATATAATCTATTGCAACACCAAAGGCAATTCCTCCACAAATATTAGGTGTGCCAGCTTCAAATTTATGAGGTAAACCTGCATAGGTAGTTTTTTCAAAGGTTACGGTTTCTATCATTTCTCCTCCACCTTGATATGGTGGTAGCATTTCTAATAGTTCCTTTTTACCATATAATAATCCAACACCAGTTGGTCCACACATTTTATGAGCAGAAGCAACATAAAAATCTACATCTAATGCTTGTACGTCAGGTTTTATATGCGGACAAGCTTGTGCACCATCTACTAAAACATAAGCACCTACTTTATGAGCTTTTTCAATTACTTCTTCAATAGGGTTTATGGTACCTAAAGCATTAGAAACATGATTTAAAAAAACAAGTTTTGTTTTATCGCTTAGTAATTCATCAAACATATCGATACGAAGCGAACCGTCTTCATCCATAGGAATGACTTTTAATATAGCTCCTGTTTTTTCACACATCATTTGCCAAGGAACAATATTAGAATGGTGTTCTAAAGCAGAAACAATAATTTCATCTCCTTCTTTCAAAATAGAAGAGAATCCAGAAGAAACGATATTAATACTTTCGGTTGTTCCTGCAGTTAGAATGATTTCATAAGAATGCTTAGCATTAAAATGTTCTTGAATTTTAATTCTTGCTTGTTCATATTTATCTGTAGCTTCCTGACTTAAAGTATGAACTCCTCTATGAATATTTGCATTGTAATTTGTGTAATAATCAACAATAGCATCTATAACAATTTGAGGAGTTTGAGAAGTGGCTCCGTTATCGAAGTATATTAATGGTTTTCCGTGTACTTTTCTATTTAAGATAGGAAAATCAGCACGGATCTTATTGATATCTAACATGAAATTAAATTTGTAACAAAAATACGGCTATGTTCGTAAACGAACAATCAAAGACTTAAATTCTTACATTTGTTAAAAACAAATTAAAGATGAAAATATTAAGAAGAAGCTTACTACTATTATTCACCATACTACTTTTAGCAGTTTTTTATAATTATCCTAAGTTAAATATAATAGCTGGATATGCAGCAAAGATGTCTGGTTCTTCTGTATTTCTAGCTAAAAGAAGTTTGGCTTTTACAGATAGTACAGATACAAATTTTTCCCCTGTAAATCTTGCATCTAATCGAGTAGATGCTGAAACAAAAACAACCTATTCTTCTGCATTTGGTTTGCTAACACGTAAAGCTGAATATAGAGAAGGACTAGGGAATATTTTAGTATTAGATGGAACAAATTTGGCTGAGGATATGCCAGTTCCTAAACGAAATCGATTAGAAAATGATTTAGCGTTTCCTTATGGAAACAAAGAACCAAAAGACACAGTTTTCTCTACAGTAGATTATACTAAATTAAATGCAACGGTAGATGCTATGTTTAACGATGTAAATAAAACAAGAGCTGTTTTGATTGTTTACAAGGACAAAATAATAGCTGAAAAATATGATACAAACTTTGATAAGAACTCTATATTACTAGGTTGGTCTATGACTAAGAGTATTACAAGTACATTGTTTGGTGTTTTACAATGTAAGGGAGCAATGAATATATATGATAAAGCTCCGTATGAAGAATGGAAAAATGATGATCGTAAAAACATAACTATTCATAATCTATTACAAATGAATAGTGGTTTAGAATGGGACGAAAATTATAATACTATTTCTGATGTAACCAAGATGCTTTTTTTGTCTGAAGATGTAACTACAGCACAAATTGATAAGCCTTTGGTTGGGAAGCCAAATGAAACTTGGAATTACTCATCTGGAACTACGAATTTACTTTCTGGAATTTTGAGAAAACAGTTTAATACGCATCAAGAATATTTAGATTTTTGGTATAGCGCTTTAATTGATAGAATTGGAATGAATTCTATGACAATTGAAACAGATATGAAAGGAAATTATATTGGATCTTCTTATGCATGGGCTACAGCTAGAGATTGGGCAAAGCTAGGATTGTTGTATTTGCATGATGGAAATTGGAATGGAGATGCTTTATTTGATAAGGATTGGGTAAAATATGCAACAACTCCTACACCTACTTCTGATGGCTGGTATGGGGCGCAAATTTGGTTAAATGCAGGAAGTAGATATCCTGATGTTCCTAAAAACATGTATTCTTTTAATGGGTACCAAGGACAGAATGTATTTGTTTTACCAGATCAAGATTTAGTTGTTGTAAGACTAGGTTTAACTAAAAATGCAGATGTAAATCATTTTTTAAGTGAAGTTTTAAACTCTTTTAAATAAGATTATTGTTATTGAATAATAATAAAGTAAATAAAAAAGCTCGAGAATTTTCTCGAGCTTTTTTATGATATATAGATCGTTTACTAGATTACATTCTTAGTACTTACATAAAATTCATTATAGCTTTCTAATAAACTAATTAAACCAGATATTAAATCTTGTGTTTCTAATAGAATACTAAAGTATAACGTAGTGTTTTTAGGACTTGTTTCGTCTGTTCGAATTCTATCTACTTGCCTTTCAATAGACTTAGTAACTTCTGTTAATAACTCTTTTTTCTCAGTAAGGATAGTAAATAAATCATCAAACTGCTTTGTTTCAAAAGCATCACTAATATTACTTAATAATTCAGATAATTTGATATCGATATACTTTAAATCTTTAATCTGAGATTTCTTAAGATTTTTATGATTGTTGTTTACGTGATTGTATGTTGCTTTAGAGATATAGCTAATAGATTGGGCTACATCTTGTAAGTATCCAAGAATTAAAATGTAAAACTTACTTGCTTGTACAGAAGTGTCATCTAAAGATTTAATAAAGTAAAAAACACCACTCTTTAAACTCTCAATTTCTTGATTAAGTTTTAATACGTGCTTTTCTGTTTTTCTTAATTTATTTAAATCATGAGTAGCTAAGTCATTTACAACATTAGAGTATAATTTATTAACTCTAACAGCAACACTAGCAATATGTCCAGAACTCTCTTCAATTACTTCATTAATAGAAATTAATTCAGCTCTTTCTACAAACTGTTGTTGTTTTTCTTCTTTATTCTTTTTAGAATATTGTAAGGTTGTTCTAACTAACATTCCAATAACTACAAGTAATAAAACTGGAATCATTGCTTTATCCCAGCTAATTAAAAATGCTACAATTCCAGCAGCAATAAAGGCTATAATAGCTGTTAAAAACCATCCTCCAATTACTTTTATTACCCCGGCAACTCTATAAACAGCACTTTCACGTCCCCAAGCTCTATCTGCTAATGAAGTACCCATAGCAACCATAAACGTTACATAAGTGGTAGAAAGAGGTAATTTCATTGAAGTAGCTATAGAAATTAAAATACTAGCCATGATAAGATTTACTGATGCTCTTACTAAATCAAAAGCAGGTAACTCATATGTTTTGTCTTTTGGAAGTTTAATAACAGGTTTTTCAAATTTAGCGTTAATATATTTCTGCGCTTTAGCAGGAATTAAATAATTAAAACCAATGTTTGTATACATGGCAGCCCTAACAATAATTCTAGACATATTATTAGGGTTGAATTTTTCTTGCCCATCTCCTTGACGAGAAAGGTTTATCCCTGTTTCAATTACAGCACGTGCTTTTTTAGAAGTCCATAAAGTAACTACCATAATAGCGCCAGCAAGCAATAATAACAATGTGTTAGATGGTACTTTGTTTGCTAGTATTCCCATAGAAAACTCACTTGCCCCCATTCCAGAAAGTTGCCAAGCATCGTAAGAATTTAAAGCAGCAATTGGTACTCCGATAAAGTTTACTAAGTCGTTCCCCGCAAAAGCCATGGCTAAAGAAAAAGTACCAATAGCAATAATGGTTGTTAGAATATTTACTTTAAATACTTTTATTAATAAGTAAGATATAGAAGACCATAACACAAAGCTTACAGCTACAATAGCGGCAGTGTTTCCTTCAATAATATGCTTCAAATTCGCGTAAAAAGGTGTTCCTTTTAAACCTTTAATAATGATAAAGTATGTAATAGCAGTAATGGCAAAACCACCAAAAAGGGCGTTAATATACAAAGGTCTTTTATCAAAATCGAAAGAATAGATTAATCTAGAAAAATATTGTACAATTGCTCCAACAGTAAATGCAACGAATACGGAGAGTACAATTCCTAAAATAATTTCAGTAGCAGTTTCGTGGTTTATATAATTCCATATTTCAGTTACAGAATCGTCTGTTCCCGAAATTTTAATCAATGCTATTGCTACAGCTGCTCCTAATAATTCAAAAACAATAGAAACTGTTGTCGAAGTAGGCATTCCTAATGAATTGAAGATGTCTAAGAGTAAGATATCGGTAATCATTACTGCCATAAAGATGTACATGATTTCTTCAAACATAAACATATTTGGATTGAAGATACCTTTACGAGCTACTTCCATCATACCACTTGAAGTTACTGCTCCAAAGAACACTCCAACACTAGCAATAATCATAATAGTTTTAATAGGAATAGCTTTTGAACCAATTGCAGAGTTCAAGAAATTTACAGCATCATTACTAACACCAACAACTAAATCTAAAATTGCAAGTCCAGCAAGTGCTGCTAACATTAAAATATATGGGTCTCCCATTCTTAGTATTATTAAACTCGACAAAAGTAAAGACCTATATTTTTCGGTATGTTATGTAATTGTTATGAAATTAAAATTACTGCTGATAAAATGCAATATTTTTTGGGCCTTCAAGAATGGTTTTCACGATTTGCATAGTACCATTTTCGTGAGTGGTAAGATGCCATTTTACTAAAGTGATTTCGTAATTCTCAATTTCTAAGCCTGTTATGCATCTTGGATGCACACAACTACCGTCGTTAAAGTAAGGTAATTCGTTAGGTTGAGGAAAGCGAGGGCGATGGGTATGGCCAGTAACAACAATTTGACGATTATTTTTAAGAATCCATTTTTCGATATGACGTTCTACTTTTATAAGCTCTTTAAAGTTTTGTGCAGGACTTGTTGGGTCTTTTATACCAATAATTTGTAATGGCCTCCATAAAATCTTCACTAAAAAACGACTGAGTTTCCAAAAAGTATAGTTAAACCAATCTGCCTGATGTCCATGTAGTAAAAAAATAGATTGTCCGTTTTCGTTTACCAATTTAATAGCTTCAGAAAATGATGCATTCGGCATTAATGTTTCTTCTTTTCCTGTGGAAGACTCATAATAATTGGAAAGGTTTTTTGTGATGTTCTTAGGGTTTTTATAATCCATATCATGATTTCCCCAAATAAAATGGACCCTATTGTGTTCGTAAAATTTTTTCAGAATTAAAAAAGAGTCTTTATTAGCACTAAAAATATTATCAAATGAATTTTCCCAAAGTTCATCACCATCTCCTAATTCAATGTAGGTAAAGTCATTTGAAAAATATTGAGAAAGTGCATAATTGTAGATTTTTCTATTCCTAGCAAAATCATCTGCGAAACTATTATCACCTCTATGACAATCTGAAAATAAAATATACTTAGAATCTTTATGTAAAGGAAGTGTTTTTGCTTTTTTAAAAGCATTGCTAATTCTTTTGTTTGCAGACATAATGTACACGAAATAATGAGATAAAGATGCATAAAAAAAACCGAGTTGTAAAACTCGGTTTCTTAATGTTATAATATCTACAAGGGATTATTGCCCTGTTATTCTTACATTTTCTACTTGGAATGTAGTAGTAACACCACCGTCTCCTCCAGCGTATCTGAAAGCAACGTATACATCTCCATCTAAACAAGATAAGTTGATAGAGCCAGATTGTGTAAAGTTAGGCTCAAATCCACTACTAGGACCGTTTGCTAAAGTAGCATCTACTCTTAACCAAGTTGCTGCAGCAACATCTCCAGTATAGTCTGTAGAAACCCAAACAGATAATGCTTCACCATTATTAAATCCAGTTTTAGTTTCGAAAGTTAATTCTTCGTTTGTAGTTCCGTTTAAGTTAACAGCAGGACTAATTAACCACATTTCTAATGGGTTTTCTCCAGTTCTAAATGCAGATCCTTGCATGTATTTGTTACCACTAAAACTTCTTAATGAGAAAGTAGTAGCACCACCGTTTGCATTAATGTTAGTCCATCCAGCAGCTTCAACATCTGCAGTAGTTCCATAAGAATCAAAAGTCTCATCTAAAAGAACTGTACTACCACCAACAGCACCAGTACCACAATCTAATACAGGAGGATCACATCTTTCAGGATTAGAAAAATCTAAATCAGCAGGAGAGTTTGCTACTAATACGAAGAACTCTGCACGGAAATCTTTTGCTAAAATAGCTGTTGCTTTACCACTTCCAGTTGCTACTATATTTGATTTGAAGCTAGCAAAAGTACTTGTTTGTAATGGAATAGTATTCTCAGTACCACATTCGAAGATATTTCTGAAACCATCAAATTGATCGTTTGCTTCTCCAGCATAAGTTCTACCTAATTCGTTTTTAGCAAACTGAGCAGATTCTAATTGTACTAATGTGTTTACATTTTTGTCCTCAATAGCATCAATTGTGATTGCAGTAGGAATAATTTCAGCTACTTCAGCAGACTTTACAATAACGTCTCTGTATGTAGTTGAAGGAATGTCGCTAACTCTACCTTCGCTAGATAATAATCCTAAAGTATATACTCCAGGTACTCCATTTACAGGGCTAATTCTACTAGAGCTTTCACCGTCATCATAAGTAACAGTTAAACCATCTAATTTGATGAATACTTTTCTACCTACTTGATATGTTTGGCTTAAAGAACTATTGTTTACTAAGATTTCAATACCTGCAGTTGGGTTTTCAGGCTTATCTTGAACAACTAATGTTTTAAAGAAGTTTCCAGCAGCATCACTAGATACAACATATCCACTAACGTATGTTGGTGTATCGTTTACACGATAGGTAAGTGTTAAGTTACCATTGCTATTAAACTCTTGAGTTAAATCTTGCTGTACTTTAGCAACAGTTAAAGTAGTTGTGATGTCTGGTTCTGAAACGCTAATGTTCGGAACTTCAAAATCATTGTCTTCTACACATGAAATAATTGAGATGGAGAAGATGAAAAATGATAAAATGCTTAATATCTTATTTGTTTTCATTTTTTTTCTATTTAAAAAAATATTGTATTAAAATCTATAGTTTATGTTAACGAAGTAGGTAGTTCCTCTACCATACCAGTATTTATTACCAAAAACAGGAGTGTCTAACGCTCTGTCATCTCTTAATTGACGATAGTTAGCATTTCTTCCTTGTTCAAAACCTCCAGTTCTATATTCACGGTTTAAAATATTACCGATACTAGCAAAAAGCCCAATATACTGTCCGTTTCCTATTTTCCATGATTTACCACCAACGGCATTTAATACCATGTAGTCACTAAATCTTTCTTGTCTTAATAAATCTCTTGCGATACCAGGATCGTAATCGTTAAATGGAACTCCACCATCATCTGCAAAGTTACTACTTCTTGTTAAAGGAGCTACATCTATATATGTGTCTCCAAAAAAGTTTGCAGTTGCTCCAAACCACCAGTAATCTGGATCTCTATATTCAAATCCGAATGAATATGCTTTTTGTGGTCCACTAGCTAATCTATAATTTTTTAAGTAAGATTTTCCGAAATCTCTAATTCCAAAATTTCTTACTAACTCATCGCTTGAATTTGTGTCAACAAAATCTTCAGAAGCAACAAGTAAGTTAGGATTGTTATCAAATGTATATTGACCAATGTTTGCAGCTCCTTTTAAAGTTAACGTTGGAGTTACTTTAACATTCATTCCAAATTCAGCTCCAATATGTCTTCTGTCTATACCTTGTAAAATTTCTTGAACAAAAGCAGTGTTATCACCACCAATACCATCAGCAAAGAAGAATGAAATTTCTGTTGCATCTTGGCCTCTAGTGTAGTATGCAGTAGCTCTTGCTTGTACTATTGGAGACCTTATAATATAACTTGCATCAAATGATAATACTTTTTCGCTAGTTAAGTTAGGTACAACAGCGTTGTTTTCTCTTGAATTAGCAAATGTATTTCTTAAAGTTGGTGCCTTTGTAAGGTATCCTGCATTAAAGTCTAATAAATGACGACCAGTTATCTTATAAGTAATACCAGCTTTAGCTCCATAGTTTGTGAATTCTTGTTTTGGAGATTTTCCAAACGAAGTATCACGGAATCCTCCATTTTGATATAAACCTTCTCTTTGGTGTGAAGTTCTAGAAACTGTACCAGCTAAGAAAAAGTCAACTTTATTGTATTTGAATTGCGCTTGTGCAAATCCGCTTAATACTTCTGTATTTAGGTTAAAGTTGTATTTAAAACGATCTCCTTCACCTACAAAATGTAAAGGTTCTAATAAGTTGTTTTGCTTTTCGTCAAAAGTATCAGCAAAATTATCAACATCTAAATACGTAGTTCCACCTAATAAGTCTAAAAGCTTAGCGAAGTTTTCAGATTTTTGAGTTGTATAATTAACAGAAGCGTTTAATAAGATATTGTCTGTAATTTGAGATTCTAAGATTGAGTTGATAGTAAATCTCTTATCTTCATTACGATCTTCGTATAATACATAAGCAGAATTTCCTCCGTAAAGTGTATTTGCAGTGTATAATTGATTCCAATCTAATTGTCCGTTATTAGCAAATTCTTGGTACATACCAAATACATCTGGTAAACCATTTCTAACACCGTAACTTGGTAATTTTTGATAGTATGTAGGATCTGGATTAGAACTTCCTAATTCTACAATAAAAGGATTTCCATTACCATCTAAAACATTATCTACTACACGCGCACCGTTAAAATCGATTCTACTGTTTCCAATTCCACCAAACTGGTAAGCTACATTAGTAGTTAAAGAAGTTTTGTCTGAAATATTCCAATAATGATCTAACATGATTATTGGTTCTTCTACATCTTTAATTCTAGAGTTTCTAATTTCTCCGTTTTGGTATCCCCAATAAGGATTGTACTGAATTCCTTTAATATCGTATACTTCTTGAGTATTTGGAGCTCCTTTACCTCTTCTGTTAGCAGCGAAAATAGAAGTAAAGTTTAAGCTGTGCTTATCGTTAAATACTTTTTCGATAGAAGCAAATGTAGAGTATGCATTGTATGATGTTCCGTCTACAAAACCTTCATTAGCTAATCTTCTACTTCCAGAGAAAGTAAATGCCCATCCATCATCCATAAGACCAGTTGCGTACATTCCCATTACTCTATGCACATAACTTCTATTAGAAGAAGCATAAGAAACTCTTCCTCCTTTTCTGTACTGTGAAGCTCTAGTACTAATATTTGTAGAACCTAATACACCACCAAAAGTATAGTTAGAAGGTGCTAAACCATTCGTAAACTCTTGATTTCTTAATACGTCATTTAAACCACCCCAGTTAGCCCATTCTGGTCTTCCTGTAGAAAGTTTATTCATTTCAACACCATTAATAAGTAATTTAGCATTGTCTGAATCTAATCCTCGGATTCTAAAAAATGAAGAACTAAATTCAAAAGCAGCAGTTCTTAAATATACGTCTCTAGAAGCTTGTAATAATCCAGAGATATTATCTGCAGCAGTAGTGTCATCATTAAGCTCATCGTCAGTAATTACAATTGTGCTTAAGTCTAGATCTTCAGAAAATTCATCTTCATACATGAAAATAGTTCCTAAATCAATTAAACTCCCTGTTAAGTTTACAGGATAGTTCTGTGTTTCATAGCCATCCTTCTTAATTACTATGATATGTCTTCCATTTGGTAAGTTTTCAAGGATAAAAGCTCCGTCTGTACCAGTTGTTTGGCCAACACTTTGTCCTTCTACGCTTACAGAAACACCTTGTAGTAATCCTTCAGAATTGCTATCTTTTACAATTCCTTTTACAACGTTTTGTGCAGAGATGCCAATAGCCATCATGAAGCAAAAAAACATTGATAAAATAGTCTGTTTCATAAAATTGATTAATGTGTTTTTTTAAAAAATGCCCACAAAACTAGGGTTTTTAAGTTTGTTAATGTTAAGTTAACATTAATATTTTGAATTTTTTTTAAAGAATTCGGGTCTGGGTTGGATTTTGTCTTACTTTTGCCGCGTTAAATTTTAAATAATGAAAAGAATAGTATTCTTAAGTGTATTGCTACTAAATTTTTTAGTGGTTAATGGACAAAAAAAGTATAAGATAAGAACCGTAGGTTTTTATAATCTTGAAAATTTATTTGATACAATAAACGATACAGCTAAAGATGATGAGTTTAGTCCTATGATGGAATTGAAAACTAATAGATCTAAAGTTTATTGGAATAAAATAGATAAGTTAGCAGATGTTATAGATCAGATGGGTGAGGAGAAGGCAAAAACAAGCCCAGCTATTTTAGGAGTTGCTGAAATTGAAAACAAACAAGTTTTAGAAGATTTAGTAAAGTCGAAGAAACTTAAGAAAAAACGTTATGGGATCATTCATTTTGATTCTCCTGATAAAAGAGGGATAGATGTAGCTTTATTATATCAACAACGTTATTTTAAGCCAGTGCATTATGAAGCGGTAAATCCGAATATCTATTCAAATAATAAAAAAGTATATACAAGAGATATTCTATGGGTTTCAGGTTATTTAGATAATGAATTGGTTCATGTAATCGTAAACCACTGGCCATCTAGAAGAGGAGGAGAAGCGAAAAGTAGACCGTTAAGAGAGAAAGCAGCTTATAAAGTTTCTCAAATAATTGAACAAATTAGAGAGAAAGAAAAGAATCCTAAGATAATTATAATGGGTGATTTTAATGATGACCCTACAAATTCTAGCTTTAAAAGTGTTCTAAAAACAAAAGCTAAGAAGAAAAATGTAAAACCAGGAGATATTTATAATCCTTATGAAAAGATGTTTAAAAAAGGTTTGAATACATTAGGGTATAGAGATAATGTTAATCTTTTTGACCAAATAATGTTTACTTATCCTTTATTAAATAAGAAAGGAGAAAATGACTTTACAAGTTTTAAAATGTTTAAGTCAGCTATTTTTAACAAGCGTTTTTTAACTCAAAAGAAAGGAAGATATAAAGGATATCCTTTTAGAAGTTTTTCTAATGGACAATATACGGGAGGTTATAGCGATCACTATCCTGTTTATATTTACCTTATTAAAGAGGATAAATAAAAAGATTTTACATATAAAGATCAATAAAAAATACTGGTGTAAACCAGTATTTTTTAGTTTTTACATATTTCGTTTAGGTAGCTGTTTAATCTTAGTTGGAAGAGTGAGCCTTTTAAAAGGTCTTCAATTTGCCCTAACTCTATAGAAGATACAGCCATGCTTACCTTATTAGATGGGGTTTGTAAAAGTAACGATCTACAATTTTCTCCTAATTGACATTCTGGACATCTTTTTTGTTGTTTGGTGTCGAGAATTTTTTCTAAGAATACTTCAATTTCATTCATGGTTAAATGAAAGCCTACATCTCTAAATATAATCTGTATTAAATTAGAAGTAGAGTTTAACCATCTAAATGAAATTCCTATTTGATTTTCATATATTCTTATAATTTCTTCCATAATCGTACTTTTTATTACGGAACAAATATAGTTTATTTAGAATAAATCTAAATAATTATTTTAAATCTTTTATTTGTAGCTGAATAGAGGTGTTTCCGTTCCAGGTGTTTTCCTCTAGTTGGTATACAATTTCAAAAGTATTTTGAACTGTATCTATTTTATTTCCTAAACCAAATCCTATAGCTCCAAAACTGTTTTTAGAAACTCCTTGAAAAACAGTGAGTTTTAAGTGTGTTTTGTCTTCTCCCACTTGTTTTCCATATCCATTGTCTCTTACAGATGAGCTTTTAAATATTGGGCGCATATTTTGTGGGCCAAAAGGAGCCATTTGTTGTAGGATTCTAAAAAATTTTGGCGTGATATCTAAAAACTCTAGTTCCGTATCGATAGTAACTTCTGGGATTAAGAGTTCTTTATCTATAGTGTTTTTAACTACCTCTTCAAATTTCCATTTAAAATTTTCATAGTTTTCAGGTAGTAATGTAAGCCCCGCAGCATATTTATGTCCACCAAATTGTTCAATATATTCAGAACAAGCTTCTAATGCGTTATATACATCAAAACCTTTTACAGATCTTGCAGAAGCAGCTAGTTTATCACCACTTTTTGTGAATACAAGAGTGGGTCTATAATAAGTCTCTATTAATCTTGAAGCAACAATTCCAATTACACCTTTATGCCAATTTTCATTATAAACTACTGTTGTAAAGGTGTCTGTTTCGTTATTATCTTCAATCTGATATAAAGCAGCTTCAGTTATTTTTTTATCTAGTTCTTTCCTGTCAATATTAAACTGCTCTATAGCAGCTGCCATTTCAGTTGCAGTTTCAGAAGTATCAGCGGTTAATAATTCTACAGCATAAGTTCCGTGTTTTATTCTACCAGCAGCATTAATTCTAGGGGCAATAGTAAAAACAACATGAGAAGTAGTGATGATTTTAGTAGAAAGAGAGCTAATTAATGCTTTAATTCCTGCTCGAGGGTTGGAATTAATAACTTGCAGTCCATAATGAGCTAAAACTCTATTTTCTCCTGTCATAGGAACAATATCAGCAGCAATTGCTGTCACTACTAAGTCTAAATAAGGAATTAGAGTTTCAATTGTTTTTCCTTTTCGCTGCGCTAACGCTTGAATTAATTTAAAACCAACACCACAACCGCATAATTCTTTATAAGGGTAACTACAGTCTACACGTTTTGGGTTTAAAACAGCAATAGCATTGGGGATTTTCTCTCCAGGTTTATGGTGATCGCAAATAATGAAATCAACACCTTTTTCAGTAGCATAGGCAACTTTGTCAATAGCTTTAATACCACAGTCTAAAGCAATAATTAAGGTGAAATCATTGTCGTCAGCAAAATCAATTCCTTGATATGAAACACCATAGCCTTCTTTATATCTGTCAGGAATATAAGTAGCAATATTAGGATATGTTTCTTTTAAATAAGAATACATTAAAGAAACAGCAGTAGTTCCATCTACATCATAATCTCCATAAACGAGAATCTTTTCTTCTGTTTCTATAGCTTTTTCTATTCTAGCAACAGCTTTTTTCATATCTTTCATTAAGAAAGGATCATGTAAGTTTTCTAAAGAAGGTCTAAAAAAATGTTTCGCTTCATCAAAAGAGCGAATGCCTCTTTGAGCTAAAATAGAAGCTAATTTAGTGTCAATAGATAAATCAGTAGCTAATTTTTCTGTAACCTCTGAATCTGGCAATGGCTTAACTTTCCAACGCATAATTATAAAAAATGTACTTTTGTTAGCAATTCGTAAATGTAATTCATAAAGGCATGAAATCAAAAAAACTAATAAACTGTATGGTTATTGGTGCCTTGTTATTTCATTTTAATGTTTTATGTCAAAACATGCCCCCAGAAATAACAGCAACAGGAAATCAAACTTATTGTCCCCTAAGTCAAATTCCCATTGTAACAGATTTTAGTATTGTTGATGTAGATGATACTACTATTGAAACTTTTTATATTCAAATATCTTCGGGGTATGAATCAGGCTCTGATGTTTTAATACTTACAGGAACACATTCCTCTATAGAGGCAGAGTGGGATGATAGAGAAGGGAAGTTAACTTTAAGAGGGGTTGGAGGAATCCCAATGCTGTTTTCTGATTTGGAAAGAGCAGTAAGAGAAGTTGTATTTGAAAGTACTAATCCAGATGTTTCAGGAGTAAAAGATTTTTCATTAACTACAGGAAATGCAAACTTTCTACCATCTAATCAACATTATTATGAATTTGTTCCTAATATAGGCGTTTCGTGGACGGAAGCTAAGATGCTAGCTGAAGATAGAATGTATTTTGGATTGCAAGGATATTTAGCAACAGTTACTTCTAGAGAAGAAGCAGCTATAGTTGGAGAACAATCGAAAGGAGCAGGTTGGATTGGAGGAACAGATGAAGAAGAAGAAGGAGTATGGAAATGGGCAACAGGTCCTGAAGCAGGAGCTGTTTTCTGGAATGGAGGTGTAAATGGAACAACACCAAATTTTGCATTTTGGAATCATGGTGAACCTAATAATGCTGGAGGGAATGAAGATTATGCGCACATTACAGATGATTCTGTAGGTGTTATAGGATCATGGAATGATTTGCCTTTGAATGGAGATTCTGGAGTATATGAACCAAAAGGGTATATTGTTGAATATGGAGGAAGAACAGGAGATCCTGTGTTGAATATTTCGGCAAGTACAATGATTAATGTAGGAGAAATAGGAATCACATCAATTACGGAAGGAGAATCTTGTAGTGCCACTTCGGTAATGCTTTCAGCAAGTTCTTCTGAAGGAGTTGTTTTATGGTATGATACCCCTGCTGGAGGAAACTTAGTGAACTCAGGTAATGTTTTTACAACTCCTACATTAACTAATACAACAACTTATTATGTTACAACATCAGAAGCTGAGTGTAGCGGTAGAATTCCTGTAAGAGCTACTATTAATGAGTTGCCATCTGTGGTTAATGTGGAAAATGGATACGTTTGTGGTAGTCCTGGGAGTGTTGTATTGGAGGCTACTGCTTCAGAAGGAACAATTAATTGGTATGATTCTTTAACAAGTACAACTCCTATTTTTAGTGGTAATAGTTTAGAGGTAACAATTAGCGTTAGTACAACTTATTATGTGGAAGTAGAAAGTTTAACAGGATGTGTTTCTGCAACAAGAACGCCAGTAGAAGCAGTCGTAGAAAATGTTGTGCCTGATTTTGATGTCGAAGAAGAGTTGTTTATCTGTGTAAATGAAGGAATGTTAACTATAGCTGCAAGTAACCCTTTGGGTATAGATTATTCATATGTTTGGACAAACGAAGAAGGAAATGTTTTGGTTACTGAAAATACTCTTAGTGTAGTAGAGGCGGGGAACTATTTTGTACAGGCTACTTCAAGGGCAGGATGTAAGTCAGAGATAAAAAAAATAGAAGTTAAAGCCTCTGAAATAGCATCTTTAACTGCTGAAAGTTTAATCATTTCAGATGATACAGAGAATAACTCTATTTTAATATTAACTGACCAAATAGGTGTAGGAAGCTATGAATATGCGGTAGATAATGAAAACTATACGTCATCAAACTTTTATGAAAATTTATTACCAGGTATTCATACTCTTAATATAAGAGATAAAAATGGTTGTGGTGTAACTAGTGTTGAATTCTCTGTTTTTAATTATCCTACTTTTTTTACACCTAATGGAGATGGTGTAAAAGATTCGTGGAAGATAGATGGTTTTAGAAGCAATGAGTATGCGATTTCAAAAATCGTTGTATTTGACAGATATGGAAAGTTATTATTTGAGAACTCAGGTACTTCTGAAAATTGGGATGGAAGATATAATGGTAAAGAGCTCCCTTCTGGTAGTTATTGGTATCTTGTTGAAGTGACCGATAAAAATGGACGAAAAATCCATAAGAAAGGAGCGGTTGGTTTATTAAGGAAATAGCTATTGAATATTAAAAACTATTTCTGTTGAAACTTCTGCAAACTTGCGAAACATTTCCATAACACCACAATATTTTTCTACAGAAAGGTTTACAACTTTGGTTAGTTTTTCCTGATCTAAATCAGCTCCATAAAAGTGATATGTCATATGTACTTTGTCATAATATTTAGGATGTTCATCAGTTAGGTTAGCTGCTACAGTAATTGTAAGGTCATCAAAACTAACACGCATTTTTTCAGCAATTAACACAACATCTAGTCCAGAACAACCTGCTAATGAAGATAGCATTAAAGCTTTTGGAGATGCACCAACTTCATTACCACCATTTTGAAATGAGGTGTCCATTAAAATTTGTGCTCCGTTAGGATTGTCGCTTTTAAAAAGTAAGTTTTTCTTCCATTCTGTGGTTACGAAATTAGATGCCATATGAGAATTTTTTTGTTTATTGTAAAAGAAATACAAAACTACTTAAATAAAAACTAAATTATGCCATTAGTAACTCCATTAGATCCGAATCATGATGAAGAAACGAAGCAATTATCGGATTTTTATAATGAAACACTTGGGTTTTGCCCAAATTCTGTTTTAACAATGCAGCGTAGACCAGATATATCAAAAGCTTTTATCAATTTAAATAAGGCCGTAATGGCAAATCACGGACGTGTAACTTCTGCTCTTAAAAGAATGATTGCTTGGGTAAGTAGTAACGCTACAGGTTGCAGGTATTGCCAGGCGCATGCTATTAGAGCTGCGGAACGTTATGGGGCAGAGCAAGAAAAACTAGATAATATTTGGGAGTATAAAACCCATCCAGCATTTTCCGAAGCAGAACGTGCTGCATTAGATTTTTCATTAGCTGCTTCTATGGTGCCTAACGGAGTTGATGAAACGATTAAAGAACGTTTATATGAACATTGGAATGAAGGTGAAATTGTTGAAATGTTAGGAGTAATTTCACTTTTTGGATACTTAAATAGGTGGAATGATTCTATGGGAACAAGTATTGAAGATGGAGCTGTAGAAAGTGGAGAGCAGTACTTAGGAAAGCACGGTTGGAATAAGGGAAAACACGTGTAAGTTTCAATACTACTAGAAAATATTAGATACGTAAAAAGCTCGCAATTTGCGAGCTTTTTTTATGTAGTAGTTAGAAGAAGAATAAACTAATTCTTCTTTAATAAGTCTCTAATTTCGGCTAATAATTCTTCTTGGCTTGGACCTGCTGGAGGAGCTGGTGCTGCCTCTTCTTTTTTCTTCATTGCATTCACGCCTTTTACAATCATGAACATTACGAAAGCAACAATAATGAAGTCAATAAGATTGGTCATGAATTCACCATAAAGAATTGCGACTTCATTTGAAGTTACTTTGCCTGAGGCGTCAGTAACAGCATCTTTAATTACAAATTTTAAATCATTAAAGTTAGTACCTCCAATCATACCTATAAGAGGAGAAACAATACCCCCAGTAAATGAAGAAACGACTTTGTTGAAAGAAGCACCCATTACAAAAGCAACTGCAATGTCTACCAAATTACCTTTCATGGCAAAGTCCTTAAACTCTTTTAACATTCCCATGTGATTATTAGTTTTTGATTATTGAAAACGGAATTTAGTAAAATTTTAACGTTTTACCAACCTTTTTATGCGCTGAGATAAAGCAGTTAAGATTTCATAAGGAATAGTTTCGCATTTATGTGCCATGTATTCTATATGTTGCTGATGGTTGAAAAGAATAACTTCATCTCCTTCGTTACAGTCAATATCAGTCACGTCTACCATTATCATGTCCATACAAACATTGCCAATAATTGGAGCTGGTTTGTTATTAACAATTACAAAACCATTTTTATTTCCTAATCTTCTAGAAATACCATCGGCATGTCCCACGGGAATAGTTGCACTCTTTGTAAGTCTACTAGCAACAAAAGCTCGATTATATCCTACCGTTTCACCAGGTTGGATAAGGTGTATTTGTGAAATAATAGATTTGAGTGCGTGTGTGTTTTTAAGATTGGCTGTTTCATTTGGAGTATTCCCAAAACCATATAATCCAATTCCTAATCGTACCATATCAAATTGTGCTTGTGGGTAGTTTACTACACCAGAAGTATTTAAAATATGAATCATAGGTTCATATCCTAAATGCTCATAAACTTGCTTAACGATGTAAGCAAAATTGTTAATTTGATTTACGGTGAATTCTTGTTCATTAACATCTTCACTAGCTGCTAAATGAGAAAAAAGCGATTGTACAATCACATTGTTAGATTGTTTTAACCGTGCAATGATATTAGGAATATCGGTATGCCAAAAACCTAATCTATTTAACCCAGTGTTAAATTTTATATGAATAGGATAATTCATTAAAGGCACATCATTGGCATATTGTAGAAAAGCTTCAAGAATTTTAAAGTTATATAAATTAGGTTCTAATCTGTGTGTTACAATATCCTTAATATTGGAAATTTGAGGGTGTAATACAAGTATAGGAGTATCTATACCAGCTTCACGCAATGCAATTCCTTCATTAGAATAAGCGACAGCAAAATAATCAACTTCGTTTTGAACTAGTTTGGCAATTTCAATAGCCTCACTACCATAACCAAAAGCTTTAACAACAGCTAGTATTTTAGTGGTAGGCTGTAATTTTTGTTTAAAGTAGTTAACATTATGCAAAACTGCATTTGCATCGATTTCTAAAACGGTTACATGATTATTCATTCCTCCTCTTTATTGTGAACTTTTTGTTCTTTAATAGCTTTATAATAGGCAGCTCTACTAAGAGGCTCGTATTCTTGTGTTTCTCCTAGCATAACAATATTCTCGCCTTCAGCTTTTCTAAAACTGTAATGTGCTAAGTTACCAGTTCTGGTGCAAACAGCATGTACTTTTGTAACATATTCTGCAGTAGCCATTAAAGCTGGCATAGGACCAAATGGATTACCTTTAAAATCCATATCTAATCCAGCAACAATAACTCTAATACCTCTATTGGCTAAGTCATTACAAACTGCTACGATTTCATCGTCAAAAAATTGGGCTTCGTCTATTCCTACAACATCTACATTATTAGCTAATAATCGTATGTTTGAAGATGCAGGAACGGGGGTAGAACGAATTCTGTTGTCGTTATGAGATACTACTTCTTCCTCATCATAACGAACGTCTATGGCTGGTTTAAAAATTTCTACTCTTTGCTTGGCAAATTGCGCTCTTTTCAATCTGCGGATCAATTCTTCAGTTTTACCAGAAAACATTGAGCCACAAATTACCTCAATCCAACCAAATTGTTCTGTGTGATTTACTGTGTTTTCAAGAAACATTTTGTAATTTTAATGCTCAATTTATATATTTTTGCTTTGCTTTAAACAAAGGACAAATTTATTAAATTTTAAAAGCAAAAATTAAAACCTAGGGAGAACTTATGCACAAAAAATTAGCTTCTGATTTAACTAGTTTAGCACACAGTATCTTACAAATGAAAAATAAGGAAGATGTGCTTGCCTTAAAAGAAAAAGCTCACGAAGTATATGAGAAACTTGCTTTGTTAGCTTATGTTGAAGAATATATAAATACCACTCCTCAGGCTACTGTTACGAAAGAAGAGTTAATTGAAAAAATAGCAGGAGCAAATGTTGGTAAAGTTATTGAGGAAGGACTTCTTGAAGAAAAAGAATCTGTAACAAATGAAGCGGAAGAGGAAATTATTGTTACGGAGTTAGTTGATGAGGAAGAAACAATAACACCTGTTGAAGTTATAGAAAAAGAAGTGACGCCAGTAGTTGAAGAACCAGTTGAGAAGGAAGAAGTAGAGGTGCCAGCAACGGAACAACCAATAGAAGCATCTGTAGAATCTATAAAAGAAACAACTGAAGAAATTATCGTTCACGAATTATTTGAAGAAGAGGAGGAGGATGAAGTTGTAGCAGCTGAAACTAAAACAGCAGTAGAAGAAACACCTCAAAAAACAGATAAGAAGCCAGTAACTGAAATTACAGAGCAACCTTTTGATGAATTAGAACAATTATTATTCGCTGAAGATATAACAACTATTACAACTGAAGAAGAATTTGTGCCAGTTGAAGAACCTAAAGCAGAAGAAATAAAAGAAGAAAAGCCAGTAGAAAAAACACCAACATTAGAAGATGAGTTGCAAGACACACTTCCTGTTGATGTAATGGCTGATTTATTTCAAAAAGCAGAACCTAAGAAAACAGTAAATGATTATTTACAAAATACAATTCAAATTGGATTAAACGATCGAATTGCTTTTGTTAATAATCTATTTGATGGAGATCAAACCGATTTTAATCGAGTTGTATCTCAATTAAATACTTTTAAAACTGAAAAAGAAGCGAAGAGTTTTATTAATAAAATGGTAAAACCAGACTATGATTGGAGTGAAAAAGAAGAGTACGAAACACGTTTTTTAGAAATTATAGAACGTCGTTTTTCATAAATGAATTTAATGTAGAAAACCATGAAGATTGAAGTATCCAACGGAGAAATTATAGACAAGTACACAATTCTAGAAATAAAGCTTTCTGAAATAAAAGACACAAAAAAACTCGTAAATGTTAAACATGAGTATGAAGTGTTAACTCCTATTGTAGAGCAAATTTATGCAGAAGCAGCTAATCAGGAAACATTAAAAAAGCTACATAATAATTTATTAGAGATTAATAAAACATTGTGGAAAATAGAAGATGATATTCGTGAATGTGAGCGAGCGAAAGATTTTGGTGAAACGTTTATAAAGCTAGCTAGAGCTGTTTATTATACGAATGATGATCGTTCTGTAGTAAAAAAAGAAATTAATGAATTTACAGGTTCAGATTTAGTTGAAGAGAAATCTTACGAAGATTATAAGGACTAAAAGGTGTGTTACTAAGATGAAAAAAACGTTTGTATTTCTTATTTTTTGTATTGTATTTGCCAATTGTAAATCTACATATCGTACACAAACTTTTCGTCAAGAAAATATTCCAGTACAACCAGATTATACAAAAGAAACATCTTGGGCAGTGTTGCCAAATACCTACGCCGAGAATTTTAAAGAATATGCATCAAATCGCTTAGATACCTTAAAAGCAGATGTATTCTATGTGTATCCAACACTGATTACAGATAAAAAAGATATTCGATGGAATGCTCCAATAGGAGATATAGAGCAAAACGATAAAGTAGTAAATAAAGCAGTTTTAATGCAAGCTTCTGCGTTTGCAACTTCAGGAAAAGTATATGTGCCATTATATAGACAAGCACATTTACGTTCTTATCCTTTGTATAATAAAGGAGGTAAGGAGGCGCAAGAACTAGCTTATTCAGATGTAAAGAAGGCTTTTGAAACGTATTTAAAAAAGTACAATAATAACCGTCCTATTATAATGGTAGGACATAGTCAAGGTACAACGCATACAATTCGTTTATTACAAGATTTTTTCGATGAAAAACCATTGCAAAAACAATTAATAGCAGCATACATTCCTGGAATTGGAGTAAAGTCAGATGACTTTAAAACGCTAAAAGAAATGACCTCTCCTAAGGAAACTGGAGGATTTGTTTCTTGGAACACTTATAAAAAAGGGCATTATCCCAAGAAAGATAAAGATTGGTATAAAGGTAGTGTAACTACAAATCCAATTACTTGGAATACAACTAAAGAAACTGAATTAGATCAGCACAAAGGTTTTTTGTATTCTAATGGAAAGTTATATGATAAAGCACTTAAAATTGAAATAACTGATGGATTGGTATGGAGTACTAACCCTAAATTTCCATTACGCTTTTTCATGTCTTTTCTTAGAAAATATCATGCAGGAGATATTAATTTGTTCTGGCAAGATATTCGAGAAAATGCTGAAGCAAGAACCAACTCTTGGTTACAAGAGAATGAATAATATAAGTTTAAGTAAATTTTTTTCACGGTAAAAGTGACGAATGTCTTAAACTGGTGTCTTAAGTATTAAACGGGTAATTAAAAACATAACTAAATGGGAAAATTCGAAATTTATAAAGACGCAAGTCAAGAGTTTAGATTCAGATTAAAAGCTGCTAACGGACAAGTTATTTTATCGAGCGAAGGATACAGTGCAAAGTCGGGATGTACAAACGGAATTGAATCGGTTAGAAAAAATGGAACTCAAGATTCTAGATTTGAAAGATTAGAATCTAAAAGTGGTAAGCCATATTTTAATCTAAAAGCATCTAATGGCCAGGTAATCGGATCTAGTCAGATGTATGCGTCTGTAGAAAGTATGGAAAACGGTATAAGATCTGTGAAGAAAAATGCTGAAGATGCTTCTGTAGAAGACTTGAGCTAGTACGAAACAGTATACTAAAATATTAAAAGTCTATAGCATTTTTATGCTATAGACTTTTTTATTGTAACAAAAAAAAAACTAGGTCGTCTACAAGACAAAACCAAGTATTATGAAACGATATATAACAGCAGCATTATTATTTTTAGTTTTAACAATCAACGCTCAAAAAACAACTTTTTCAGAGTTTTATAATGATCATAAAGAACAATCAAAATTTTCTATGGATGTACCAACTTCTTTAGCCAATTTGATTGCAGATGATGACAGTTCTGAAGAGTTTGATAGATTGATTAAGAAAGCAAAAAAGTGCAAAATCATTGTCTTTAATAATGAAGATAATTCAATTGAAAAAGATTTTAAAAGGTTTACAAAGTCCAAAGGATTAAAAACCTTAGTTAAAGTTAGAGATGGTAAAGATAGAGTGGGAGTATATTACAAAGAAAAAGGAGATTTGATCAAGGAATTGATTCTAAAAGCGAATAGCAAAGGAGATAGCTTTGTAATGGTAGGATTAAAAATTACCTTAACAAAAGATGAATTAGCATCTCTTATGTCAGATATAAAAAAGAAAGAAGCTTCTCATTAGAGAAGCTTTTCTTTTAAATTATCTATTACCTTTTTACTATTACCTACAAATATTTCATTTTCTACAATAAAAACTGGGCGCTTTAAAAAGGTATATTCATCTGAGATATATTGGCGATAGTCTTGTTCAGTTAAGTTCTGATTTTTCAAGTCCATTTCCCTATATAATTTAGCTCTCTTATTAAATAAAGCCTCGTAACTTTGTGTTAAACCATAAAGTTCTTCTAATTGGGCAACAGTAATAGGTTCTGATTTTATTTCTTGTTTTTCGAAACCTTCTAGATTCACTTCTTTTAAAATTCTTCTACAAGTATCGCAAGTTTGTAAAAAGTAAACTTTCTTCATGTTAAATAAGTATCTTTAGCATCGCTAAAATAATCAGAAAATGAATACACAATTCGATATTTTAAAAAAATCTAGAGAACTAGTTTTTAAAAAAATAGAAGGACTAACACATGAGCAATTACATAAAATTCCAGAAGGATTTAAAAACAATATTGCATGGAATGTAGCACATTTAGTAGTAACCCAACAGTTATTACATTATAAACTTTCTGGATTACAATGTTTGGTGCCAGATGAATTGATAGAAAAATATAGAAAAGGAACAGCTCCAACTGAAGAAATGTCTGCAGAAGAATTTGAAGAGGTGAAAGATTTACTAATGGGCTTACCAGACACATTAATTGAAGATTATAACGAAGGAATCTTTAAAACATATACGGAATATCCTACAAGTACAGGTTTTGTACTGACTTCTATAGAAAATGCAATAGCATTTAACAATTTACATGAAGGAATACATTTGGGTGTTATTATGGCGTTAACCAAATTGGTGTAAAGTTGAGTGTACTCATCGTCTAATGTAAGAAATGAACAGCATGAAGTTTAATACAAAAACAATACACGGAGGGCAAAAGAATGAAGAAGCTACAGGTGCTGTAATGCCACCAATCTTTCAAACTTCTACCTATGCACAATCTAGTCCAGGAGTAAATAAAGGATATGAATATTCTAGAGCAGCTAATCCAACGAGAACAGCTTTAGAAAATGCATTTGCTGCTATTGAAAATGGTACACATGGATTTGCGTTTTCTTCAGGTTTATCAGCTATAGACTGTGTGTTACGTTTGTTAAACCCAGGAGATGAAATTATTGCAGGAGACGATTTATATGGAGGAACTTATAGAATGTTTACTCAGTTGTTTCAAAAATATGGATTGAAATTTCAATTTGTAAATATGGAAGAAGCAGCTAATGTTGCGAATGCAATTTCTTCTAACACAAAGCTAATTTGGATAGAAACACCAACGAATCCGTTAATGAAGATTGCAGATATCGAGGCAATAACAATAGCTGTTAGAGAAGTGAATAAAGAAATTATAACAGCTGTTGATAATACATTTGCCACTCCATATTTGCAACAACCTTTAAATTTAGGAGCAGATATTGTGATGCATTCTGCTACAAAATATTTAGGAGGTCATTCTGATTTAGTAATGGGAGCCTTAATGGTAAAAGATGAAAAATTAGCTAAAGAATTACATTTTATTCAGTTTGCAGCAGGTGCAATTGCAGGACCAATGGATGCTTTTTTAGCATTACGAGGGATAAAAACATTGCATGTTCGTATGCAACGTCATTGTGAAAATGGTAATGCAGTTGCTGAGTTTTTAGCAAAGCATAATAAAGTTGGTCATGTGTATTATCCAGGTTTTGAAGATCATCCTAATCACGAAATCGCTAAGAAACAGATGACAAAAGGTTATGGAGGCATGGTTTCTTTTCGTTTAAAAAATGAAAGTAAAGAAGCAGCTTTTAAGTTTTTGGAAAATACAAAAGTATTCACCTTGGCTGAATCATTAGGAGGCGTAGAAAGCTTAGTGAATCATCCAGTTACGATGACGCACGCTTCTATTCCTGAAACTGAGCGGTTAAAAATAGGAGTTACAGATTCGCTAATTCGTTTAAGTGTAGGAATTGAAGATATAGACGATTTATTAGCTGATTTAGAACAAGCTTTAACTATTTAAATAAAAAACACTCTAGAAAAAGAGTGTTTTTCTTTTTTAAAGGTAAACTTCTTTAAAACTCTCTGGAATCCTTATGACTCTAGCTAGTTTCAAATATATTTTGTTTTATGAATTTGTGAATTTTGAGTGTTTCAAATAATGAATTTAACAATTAAATAAATCTTTTTTTAAATTTTTTATATACCAATCGGTATATTTTTGTATGTTTGTCATATATGTTGAAATCTGAGAAGACAAGATTACATATTATTGGGACTGTAGCACCAATTTTTAATAAGAACGGTTATGCAGCAATGAGCCTTTCAAAAATTACAGAGGCAACAGGCTTAACAAAAGGAGCTATTTATGGTCATTTTGAAAGCAAGGAAGAATTAGCAACAGAAGCTTTTAGATACTGTATAAGAACAGTTTTAAAAGATTTAAATGCACATGTTGCAAAGGGGGACACAGCGTTAGATAGATTAATTAACGTTTCAAACTTTTACAAAAATTATTATAGTTATAGTAAAAAATTTGGTGGTTGTCCGATTTTAAATATTGGTGTTGATTCAGGATATCAGCAAAATTCGATATCTAAATTAGTGAGATCTTATAACGAGAGGATATTGGAGAAGTTCACTAAATTAATCGATGCAGCAAAAGAATCTAACCAAGTAAAAAATGAAGTAAATAGCGAAACATATGCAAAACGGTTTTCCTATATGATAGAAGGTGCAGTGTATATGTCGCATGTAATGGAAGATGGAAGTTATCTACATGATTTAGCAGCAATAATGAAGGTAATGATAGCAAATGATTTAAAGAAATAAATTTTTTTGACTAAAAATATACCAATTGGTATAAAAATATAGTTATGAATTTAATATTAGAAATAATCCCAAAAGAAGCTGAGTTTGGACTTTACATTTTCGCGTTTAGTTCGCTTATGTATTTTAATTTGTTACTATTGTCTTCTAAACAATATAGAAGATACGCTTGTTCTGTTTTGATAAAAAATATTCCTTAAAGTACGTTTTAAAAGCAAGGGTTTAAAAGCTTTATAGAATTGAAAATAGTGTAAGCATAAAAGGCATCCTTAATTGGATGCCTTTTTTATGTGTTGTATATGAGTACTACTAATTATTTAGCAGCAGCATATCTTCTTTCTACTTCATTCCAGTTAATTACTTTAAAGAAAGCATCAATATAATCTGGACGACGGTTTTGGTAGTTTAAGTAGTAAGCATGTTCCCAAACATCTAAACCTAAAATAGGCGTACCTCCACAAGTTACACCAGGCATTAAAGGATTGTCTTGGTTTGGAGTAGAACATACTTCAACTTTTCCTCCTTTGTGTACACATAACCAAGCCCATCCAGAACCAAATTGTGTAGCAGCAGCTTTAGAAAAAGCCTCAATAAAAGCTTCTTTCGAACCAAATTCTGCCTCAATAGCGTCTTTTAATTCTCCAGAAAGATATCCTCTATCTTCAGGATTCATAACTGTCCAAAATAAAGAGTGATTATAAAAACCACCACCGTTATTACGAACAGCACCATTATTCATATCTAAGTTAGTTAAAATATCTTCAATTGATTTCCCTTCTAAATCAGTACCTTCAATTGCAGCATTTAATTTATTTGTATATCCATTGTGATGTTTAGTATGGTGAATTTCCATAGTTCTTGCATCAATATTTGGTTCTAACGCATCGTAAGCGTACCCTAATTCCGGTAATTGAAAAGCCATAATTTTTTGATTTGTATTAGTTACTAATTTGCAGGTACGAATTTACCATAAAAAAATAGGACTAACAACTGCTAGTCCTATTTGATTATCTATTGAATTATAATAAAAAATTATGCTTTATCAGAGTATTCATTCATAAAAGACTCCGCTTTTTCTACCATATTTTTACTGCCACAGAAAAACGGAACTCTTTGATGTAATTCTGTAGGCTGTAAGTCTAAGATTCTTTGGAATCCATCACTCGCTTTTCCATTTGCTTGTTCAGCTAAAAATGCCATAGGGTTACATTCATATAACAAACGAAGTTTTCCATTAGAGTTTTTAGAACTCTTAGGATACATATAAATTCCTCCTTTAATCATGTTTCTATGAAAGTCAGAAACTAAAGAACCAATATACCTACTTGTATATGGTCTGTCTCCTTCTTCTTCCTGGCAATATTTAATGTATTTCTTTACGCCCAAAGGAAAATGAATATAATTTCCTTCGTTTACTGAGTAAATCTTTCCATTTTCAGGGAATTCCATATTTGGATGTGATAAATAAAAAGTTCCAATGGCAGGGTTTAAGGTAAATCCATTCACACCGTCACCAGTAGTATATACTAACATTGTAGAAGTTCCATATACAACATATCCAGCCGCTACTTGTTCATCTCCTTTTTGTAAGAAGTCTTCAATTTGAACAGGAGTTCCTACAGGAGTAATACGTCTATAAATAGAAAATATAGTTCCTACAGAAACATTTACGTCAATGTTAGAAGATCCATCTAAAGGATCTATCAAAACAACATATTTATTTTGATGGTTTTCATCTTGACTGTTTACGATGATAAAATCATCTTCTTCCTCACTTGCAATACCACAAACGATATTTCTATTTGTAAGTGTTTGTATAAACTTGTCGTTAGCGTATACATCTAACTTTTGTTGGTCTTCACCTTGTACATTAGTTTCACCTGCAGCTCCAATAATATCTACTAAACCTGCTTTGTTTACTTCGTGATTTACAACTTTTGCTGCTAAACGAATAGAATTGATTAAACGAGAAAGTTCTCCAGAAGTGTACTTAAAAGACGATTGATTTTCAATAATAAACTCACCAAGAGTTTGATTTTTTCTAGCCATGAATAGATACAGTTTACATACCAGATACAAAGATGACAACTTTTTAGACAACTACAACGTTTTAGTAAAGTATTTTTACGAGATAGGGTATAAACCCCCAGTGTTTTATCTTTTGATTGTTTATGTGTAGAAAAGAATAAAAAATCAACAAAATAAAATGGATATGTTGGAATTTATTATTTTTTTTAAGGAGGTATTATAAAAAGTATTTTTGCTAAAAATTTCAAAAAAATGAGTTTTAAAATTCGCACAGGAGAAAAAAGAGATGCAGCTGCTATATTACAGTTAATTGTTGAGTTAGCTGTTTTTGAAAAAGAACCAGACGCTGTTGAGGTTACAGTTGATGATTTAATAAGAGATGGTTTTTCAGATAATCCTAGATTTAAAACTTTTGTAGCTGAAGAAGAAGGAATAATTGTTGGAATGACACTTTTTTATGAAAGGTATTCTACTTGGAAAGGAAAAACAATTCATCTAGAGGATTTAATGGTAACAGCATCTAAAAGAGGAATTGGAGCAGGAAAAGCATTGTATAAAGCAGTGTTGAATTATGCACATGAAAATGGATACAAACGTGTAGCTTGGGA
The DNA here is from genome assembly GCF_964511145.1 of Tenacibaculum amylolyticum. Lineage (NCBI taxonomy): Bacteria > Pseudomonadati > Bacteroidota > Flavobacteriia > Flavobacteriales > Flavobacteriaceae > Tenacibaculum > Tenacibaculum amylolyticum. Next base: position 31,845 of record NZ_CAZEFZ010000017.1, on the reverse strand, counting down.
AGTATTAGATTGGAATACCAATGCAATTAAGTTTTATGAAAATACAGGAGCAACGGTTTTTGATGAATGGAGAGTTGCACAAATGAATGAACAAAATTTAGAAAGGTTTATAAATGAGAATTTTTAAGTTTGGAGGAGCATCTGTTAAAAGTCCAGATGCAGTGAAAAATGTAGCACGCGTGCTACAACATGAAGGAACGGAAAATACTTTAGTCGTAATCTCAGCTATGGGGAAAATGACAAATGCTTTTGAGCGTTTGATAAGAGCTTATGTAGATGGGACAGACGATTTACAAGAAGCGTTAAAGGCTATAAAAGATTTTCACACAAATATGCTAGATGGTTTGTTCGATAAAAATGAAGAAGTATACACTAAAGTAACTTATTTATTTGGAGAACTTGCTGGGCGTATGGCTATAAATACTTCAGAAGATTACAACTACATATATGATCAATTAGTAGGCTTTGGAGAATTACTTTCTACAACTATTGTAAGTGCTTACTTAACTAAAATTGGAGTAACAAATCAATGGTTAGATGTAAGAGACTATATTAAAACAGATAGCAATTATAGAGATGCGAAAGTAAATTGGGAACTTACAGAAGCCATTATTCAACAAAAAGTGGATGTTTCTAAATTGAACATTACACAAGGGTTTTTAGGGAATAATGGAGAATACACAACTACATTAGGTAGAGAAGGTTCTGACTATACAGCGGGTATTTTTGCTTATTGTTTAAATGCAGATAGTGTAACTATATGGAAAGATGTACAAGGTGTTTTAAATGCAGATCCTAGAGTTTTTGATGCAACAGAACTGTTACAAAAAATATCGTATACAGAAGCTATTGAGATGGCTTTTTATGGAGCTTCTGTAATTCACCCAAAAACAATTCAACCATTAGAACAAAAGCAAATTCCATTATTTGTTCGTTCTTTCGATAATTTAGAATTAGAAGGGACAGCAGTTTCTAAAACACAAGGAATTACTCCAGAAGTGCCTTGTTATATTGTAAAGAAAAATCAGATTTTAGCTTCAGTTTCTGCTAAAGATTTTTCATTTATGGTTGAAGATAATATTAGCACTGTATTTAAAAAATTACATGAGTATAAACTAAAGGTAAACCTAATTCAAAACTCAGCTATTAGTTTTTCTGTGTGTATTGAAGATAAGTTTAACAGCTTTGATAATTTTTATAATGACTTAAAAAGTTCTTTCAATATAAAATGTTACAAAGACGTAACATTATATACGATTAGACACTTTGATGATGAAGCTATTAAAAGTATTCGAAGTAAAGGAAGAGCAATTATACGACAAATTAATACTGAAACTGCCCAGTTAGTTATACAAGAAAACGCTTAACAAAAGTATTTTTCTTATATATTTGCGGTTTAACACCAAATTTATGGGTTTAGTTACATCAAAGGAAGTAGCAAAAGCAATAAAAGTTGATAAACTGGGTATTTTAGGTACATTTATTGGCTGGTTATTAATGCAAGTTTTGCGAATTTCTACTGCAAATAAAGTTTATAACAAACATAAACATTTAAACGATTTACCTTTTTTAAAAGGCTTGTTAGATGAGTTTCAAATTGAGTTTGAAATTCCAGAAGAAGATTTTAAACGTATTCCAAAAGAAGGGCCGTTTATTACAATCTCAAACCATCCTTTAGGTGGGATTGATGGGATTTTATTATTGCGTTTGTTAGTAGAGCATAGACCCGACTATAAAATCATTGCAAACTTCTTATTGCATAGAATAGAGCCATTAAAACCATATGTAATGCCTGTAAATCCTTTTGAAAATCATAAGGATGCAAAATCTAGTGTAGCAGGAATAAAAAATGCTTTAATGCATTTACGAGAAGGAAAACCGTTAGGGATTTTTCCTGCAGGTGAAGTGTCTACTTACAGAGATGGGAAATTAATGGTAGATAAAGAATGGGAAGAAGGCGCTGTAAAGCTTATTAAAAAAGCAAAAGTTCCTGTAATTCCAATTTACTTCCACGCAAAAAATAGTAGGCTATTTTATATTTTATCTAAAATAAGCGATACGCTTAGGACAGCAAAATTACCATCTGAATTACTTTCTCAGAAGAATAGAGTTATAAAAGTAAGAATAGGAAAACCGATATCTGTTAAAGATCAGGATGCTTATAAGGAAATACCTGCGTTTTATGAATTTTTGCGTAAAAAGACCTATATGTTGGCGAATCCTTTTGAGAAGAACCAGAAGTTAATTTCTACTCAAAAGCTAAAAATTCCAAAGAAGGCGAAAAGTATTACTTCACAAAGAAACCCAGATCTTTTTGTAAAAGAAATTAATGATTTACGAGATCATGGTAAGCGTTTATTAGAAAGTAAAAATTACGAAGTATTCTTTTCTTCAGCTAAAGAGATACCAAACATTCTTCATGAAATAGGGCGTTTACGCGAAATTACATTTAGAGAAGTAGGAGAAGGGACAAATAACTCATTAGATTTAGATAGGTTTGATAAATATTACCACCATTTATTATTATGGGACAATACAGATAATAAAGTGGTAGGAGCTTATCGAATGGGCTTAGGTAAAGATATTTATAAGCGTTATGGAATAAACGGATTCTATGTACAAACGTTGTTTAAAATAGAGCCAGAGTTACATCCAATGATGGAGAGTACAATAGAAATGGGAAGAGCTTTTATTATAAAAGAATATCAGCAAAAACCGATGCCATTATTTTTATTATGGAAAGGAATTGTACACGTAACATTGCGTTACCCAAGTTACAAATACTTAATGGGAGGTGTAAGTATTAGTAATCAGTTTTCAGAATTCTCTAAATCATTAATGATTGAGTTTATGAAATCGCATTACTACGATCCTTATGTAGCACAATACATTCATCCTAAAAAAGAATTTAAAGTAAAACTTAAAGATGGAGATAAAGATTTTGTATTCGATGCAACAAAATCTGATATGAATAAGTTTGATAAAGTTATTGATGAGATTGAACCTGGAGCATTACGTATTCCTGTTTTAATTAAGAAATACGTAAAACAGAATGCACGTTTAGTAGCCTTTAATGTAGATCCTAAATTTAACAACGCCGTAGATGGTTTAATGTATATTAAAGTTTCCGATTTACCAGAAAGTACGGTGAAGCCTGTTCTAGAAGAATTTCAGGCAGAATTAGAAAAAAAAGCATTAGAGAATTTAAATAATGCTACTACCAATAAAAACTAAAAAAGAGACCTGAAAAGGTCTTTTTTGTTTTTATATCATTTACATTATAAAGAAATATACTTTCGTATAAAATTTAAAAATTCAAAAGAATTTGCGAATCATCAAGAGTGTTGATAGTAACATTTTTGTATTGTTTGAAACGTAATAAAAAACATCGGTTCTATTACGTAGTTATAGCCGTTTTAAACAATGCAAGTAATGAAGGAATTATCTACACCTATCTATGAAAATGAAGCACAATACGATATTGTATCACTATTAAATATAATTTCCCCTAAATTAAATGATTTAGATAAAGAAACTTTACGAAATAAATTTGAACAGTTGTTAGATCATATTGACTTAGATGATGCTATTGCGAGTATAGTGAAAGAAAATAGTATGTTAAAGTCGTTGTTCAATAATAATTTAGAGAAAAGGAAAGCTGCTAATGAAACAAATAATTTAGGATCTGCTACGTCATTTGAAGATACACATACTTCAAATACTCTTTTTATCCATGTAAATAGTTCTTATGTCTCGGTAAGTTTACAAGAACTTATAAAATGTGAAGCAGATGGGAATTACACAAAGTTCTTTATGGATAGCGGAGACGAATATCTTGCTTCTAAATCTTTAAAGTATTATGAGAAAATGCTAAAGAATAAGGGGTTTTTTAGAGCCAATAGATCTGTACTAATAAATGTCCGTTACATTAAATCAATTTACAAAAAGGAGGCTATTACATTACACAACGAAGAGAGAATTGTTGTCTCTGTTCGAAACAAATCAAGCTTAGTAAACTTTATTAAAAATTACACTTAAATCGTTAAATGTATATCTAATCAAAAATGTGCTTTCGTTTATAAAGAAGCATAAAAACAAGAAAGGTTTTTTGAATACATTTATTAGAAATATTAAAAGAAAATAGTTGTTTAAAAACTGTTTTTAAAACTTAATTATTATGAAAAAAACAATTTTAAATTTAGGAAAAGCACTAGCTAAAAAGGAACAGCAAACAATTAATGGAGGAGTTAAAGGAGGAGACGGAGTTATAAATCCTATTCCTATTGGAAGTGGTTGTTCAGATGGAAGTATTCCCACATTTACTTGTATTAATAACTCCATAGTTGGGTACTGTCAAAATGGACAAGTAATCTCTGGTAATGGAGGGCATTGCTTATAACTTTAAATGAAATAAAAAACGCTACTGAATTCAGTAGCGTTTTTTTAGATACTAAACACTTAAAACTTAATTCATATGAAGAAAACAATTTTAAATTTGGGAAAAATTTTATGTAAAAAAGATGAAGAAAAAATTAATGGAGGTTTTAATTCGGCATCTTGTCCATAAGGAGGTAGACCTTTAATAGCTTGTATTGGAGGGAGTTTAAAAGGATTTTGTGGAGGAGGAGTTATACTTGATTTAGGCCCTTGTTCTTAATAAATCTTAGATAAAAGTTAAATGTAAGGCACTACTGAATTCAGTAGCGTTTTTTATTACAATAATTATAGTGGTTCACTCGTTAAGTAAGCAAATCAATCAAAATTATTAAAAATGAGAAAAACTATAATCCTCCTAAGCATGTCAGCTCTCGTAATGAGCTCATGTGTCTCAAAGAAAAAGTATCTTGCTTTAGAGCAACAGTATCAAGATACAAAAGGTAACTTGCAAAAGACTACTCTTGAAAAACAAGAGCTAGAAGCAAAGTTTGCGAAAATTGAAAAGAGAGTTGAAAACTATAATGAAAAAATAAATTCACTTAAAAACTACAATTCAACTTTACAAGAGGAAAACAATGTGAAATTAGATATGATAGGAAACACAGCTGTTATTTCTAATTCTATGAAAGAAAAAATGAGAGCGACTCTAGCAAAGGTTGATCCAGCAGAATTAGCGAATGCAAAAACGCTAAAAGATTCTATGGATGTTGCTATTGCTCACAACTTAAAAAAATCGATTAATACTTCAGATTTAGAAAATTCTGATGATATCAATGTAGATATTGATCAAACAGTAGTAATGATTTCTGTTTCAGATAAGTTATTATTTAATACAGCAAGTTATAAAGTAAAAAGAAAAGCGTATAAGTTAATTCAGCAATTAGCTAACGTAATTAATTCTGAGCCTAGTATGGATGTAATGATTGAAGGTCATACAGATTCTAGAGGAATTAGAAATGCAGTAGTGCAAGATAACTGGGATTTAAGTGTAAAGAGAGCTACATCTATTGTACGTTTATTAGAAAAGAAATATAAAGTAGCTCCAAACAGATTAATTGCAGCGGGTAGAGGTAGTTCTATGCCTTTAGTAGAAAATAACTCTGCAAAGAACAGAGCTAGAAACCGTAGAACTCGTATTGTTATTTTACCAAACTTAGATAAGTTTTTTGGTTTAATGGATGTAGAAGAAAAAACATTACAACCTTAATTTGTTGTAAAAGAAATATCTTTAAAATAAGAAACCGCCCTTTTAGAAGTGTAATGTCTAAAGAGCGGTTTCTTATTTTAATAACGGGCGGTTTTTGTATAGATTTATTCTCCTTCGTACTTACTAAAGAAGAACCAGTTTAATCCTTTTTTAATTTTTAACCCTTTTTCCTTTTCTTTTTCAGGTTGTTGCTTTTTTAATTCATCTTCAAATAAGTCAACTACAAAATCATTGTAATTTTTTCCTATTTCTTCATTTAAGTAAGCTTCAAAGTAAAGCTCGCTTGCTTCCTCTCCTTTTTGTTGTTCAATTTCTAATAACGTTTGGTAAAAAGGAGCTATTTTTTCTACGACGCTATCAGGTACAGCTTTACGTCTACCTGTGTATCCCTTAATTTTACCTTCTGGAGTTTTATCAATAGTAAAATCAGTAATAACCCAATAATACTTCCCCGTTTTGGTTAGGTTTTTAACAATTGCATGAAAGTTTTCTCCTTTCTTTAAAGCTTGCCACAATACCTTAAACGTAACTTTTGGCATATCAGGATGTCGAATGACATTGTGAGGCTCGCCTATTAGCTCCACTTTACTGTATTCACTAGTTTCACAAAAAGCATCATTGGTATATAAAATAGATCCGTATGTGTCTGTTTTACTAACAATAGTTTTGGTTTTGTCCCATTTGATTTCTTCATTTAAGACGAGTCTTTCTTCTGTCTTGTTTTCCATTTTTTAAGTTGTTTTGAGTTTTTATGAGTAAAAAAGGACAAGTTTTTAATAGATCTAGAGTAACGATCTACCAAAAACTTGCCCCGTGTAATTTGAATGTCAAAATTACGTAAATATTTTGTGTTTCTATGTCTTTTATTGGGATTACAGGTGTAATCTTAACATAGTTTTAAATCTTTTTTTGAACTCAAAAATGAATCAAAAAACTTGCACTTTAGTACAGAGGATTTTAACTATAAAGAAACCTTACAGCACTATTTTTTTCCAAATAGTTTTTGAAAGAAATTTTTTGTTTTGCCTTTGGCGTCTTTTAATTCCTCTTTTGCTTCCTCGGCAAAATCTGCAGCTTTTTCAGCAGCATCGCTAAGTGCTTCTTTAGCATCATCTGCCAAGGCATTAGCTTTCGCTTTTATATTTTGAGCTTCTTCACTTGCTAAAACTTCTGCAACTTTTTCTTTTGCATCTTCAAAAGCTTCTTTGGCGTCGTCTGCAAGATCAGCTAACTTTTCTCCAGCTTCACCTGCAAAATCTGCAACTTTTTCTTCAGCGACTTTTGCATATTCACCCGCTTTTTCAGCAACATCGTCAAACGCTTCTTTGGCTTCTCCAGCCATCTGAGTAGCTTTATCCATAGCTTTGTCTAATGCTTCTTTAGCTGTGTTTTTTGCATCTTTAGTTGTTTCGTTTGTAGTGTTTTCTACATTTTCAGCAGCATCGTTTGTAGGTTCTTCTGTGTTTTGGTTTTCTTCAGTCATTGTAATTTGATTTTAAGTTAGATAACTCTCAAATTTAAAAAATAAAAAAAGATACCCAACAAAATTAATTATTGGGCATCCAGATCAACTAGAAAACTAATTGAATTATCAAAAATCAACTTTTCTCCTTTTCATTATGTTTTCGATCAATGTAAGTAACATCACGTGTGTTTTTTTGTACAGCGATTGCTGCATATACACTTAGTATAAAAGCAATCCCATAAAATCCTTTTTCACTTAATTCTAAATCTGCGTTCCATAATCCAACGATTAATAGAACAATTGAGATAGCTGTAGTAAACCAGCTAATACCATAATAAATATCTGTAACTTCAATTCCTTCTAAACGATCTCGAACAACTTTTTGAAGAGAGATCACTGAAAATATTCCGAATAGTAATACTGTAAAATAATATCCTTTTTCATTTAATTCCATTGCTGCATTCCATAAGCCAATACAATAAGAAATTACCCCGATAAGTAATACGGCCCATGATGCACCAATAAAAGCTCCAGTAGGTTTTTGATCAAATAGAGTTGGTTTTTTCTTTTGTTCTTTCTTTTTGGTTGCTTCTTTATTTGAAATAGTGGTTTGATAATCCATAATTCTTTTTTTAATTGATTACGAGACAAAAATGCAAAGAGGTTGAGTATTTAGAAAAACTATTTTTATATGAAACTGATGATTTAAAATGTTTAAAAGTATATTTAATGCCTATAAAATTAGTAATATTAAGTCTTGTAACTGATGATTAAAAATGAAAGTTGAACAGTTAATTAAATCGTTTTCTACAGAAGATTGTAAGAAGTTCATTACTTTTTTACAGAAGAAAAATAGGCGTACAGATGTAAAAAATGTGGAGCTCTTTAAGTTGTTATATGAGGGAGAATTGAGTTCTGAAGAAGTTTGTAAACAGTTATATCCAAAGGCAATAAAAAAAGATGCATACCATGCTTTGCGAAAAAGATTGTATGAATCTGTGATTAATTTCTTAGCATCTGAAAACTTAGAAGAAGAGAATACAGATAAGGTAGCTGTGATTAAGTATATTTTAGTTGCGAAATCTTTTTTGCAGCAAAAGCAGTTTCCTTTAGGTTTTTCAATATTGAATAAAGCAGAAGTAATTGCAAAAGAATATCAGTTATATGCCTATTTGAATGAAATTTATCATATCAAGATTGAATATGCAGATGTAAACACAAAAGAGTCTTTAGATGAATTGATTCATCAGTTTAAAGAAAACCAGCAATTTTATATTCTAGAAGAAGAACTCAATATTGTATATGCAAAGATTAAAGATATACTTCGTAAAATAAGCCATGAGGGAGCGGTTATAGATTTTCAGAAACTAGTACTTGGTATTTTAAATGAGCAACAAATAACTATCGATTCAATGATGTCGTTTAAATCGTTATATAAATTATTAACGATTGCGAGCATTTCTGCCTTTGTAACGAAAGATTATTTGCAAGTAGAATCTTTTATGTTAGAAATGTATGCGTTGCTTAAAGAACATCCAAACAAAGAAAAAGGACGGTTTTATCATATTCAAGTATTGTATATGATTGCAAATACATTGTTTAGAACAAAACAATTTAAAAAGTCGATGGAGTTTTTGGAACTAATGAAACATGAAATTTTACAAAACAAGCGTGCTTATCATCGTCTTTTTATGCTGAAGTATGAGTTGTTATATGGACTTAATTTAAATTATACTCATAAACAGGCTTTAGCTATTGAGTATTTTGAATCGATTTTAAAAAAGAAACACTCAGATATTATTTCCGAATTAGATATTCAATTGAGTTTAGTGGTGTTTTATGCTCAAAATAATGAATGGTCTAAAGCATATAAATTATTATCTAAACTGCGTCATACAGATGCTTGGTATACCGAAAAAGTAGGTAAAGAATGGGTAATTAAAAAGAGTTTGATAGAATTATTGTTGTTAGTAGAGTTAGATTATTTAGATTTATTTGAAAGCAGATTGCTACGTTTTAAACGTCAATTTGCAGCTTATTTAAAAGAAATAGAGCAAGAGCGTGTGCTGATTTTCTTACAATACGTTGATGCGTATTATAGAAAACCAACAACGATTACTACAGAAGCTTTTTTTGATAAAGTAGAAAATTCTTTTGAATGGATAGGAGCTAAACAAGAGGATATTTTTGTAATGAGTTTTTATGCTTGGTTAAAAAGTAAAATGATAGAAGAGCCTTTGTATAAGGTTACACTAGATTTAATTGCCCAAGCACAACAATTATAAAAAAGCGTCGTCGTTAGGTTCCCATAGTTCTATTTTATTACCATCTAAATCTATAATCCAGCCAAATTTTCCGTAGCTGTATTCTTCTACTTTATCTATTACAGTAACACCTTCTGCTTTTAATTCTTCTAAAAGTTCTTTCAAATTTTCTACTCTGTAATTAAACATAAAGTCTTTTTCAGACGGTTTAAAATAATCGGTGTCTTTAGAAAACGGACTCCATTGCGTAGATGCTTTTTTACCTTCATTATCTTTCCACCAAAAAGTACAACCCCAGTCGTCTGTGTTGAATCCTAAATGTTTTTTGTACCAATTTTTTGTGGCATTTGTATCTTTCGTTTTAAAGAAAACACCACCTATACCAAGTACTTTACCTTTTTTCATCGTTTTATGTTTTTCTCGTATGTTTTAATCCAATTATCAACTGTTATTTTTCTGCATAACTCAGCAATAAGCTCGTAAGGAATATCGTCCATTTTCTTAAAACGGATACAGCTTTTTCCCATGTCTAATTTTCGTTTGGCATGTTTTGGGTATTCAGAAACAAACCAATCATGAATTTCTGGAATTGCATAAATACCGCTATGATATACGTTCACTGAGTTTTTCTGTGAAGCTACATTCATAAAAGGTAATGGAAGTTTAGGATCGCAATGATAACCGCTCGGATAAATGCTATGAGGAACATAATAACCTAACATGTTATAATTAATACCTTCTTCAAACCCTTCAGGTAAATTTTGTTTTATAATAGCTCGTAATTTTTCCACAACTTCTTTTCTGTCTTCTGGAAGTTGTGCTATATATTCTTCTGGAGTAGCTGCTTCGTATTTCATGTGTTTTTATTTACGTTGTAGAAATAATGCTGATACTAAAGATATGATAAATCCAATAATCGTAACTAATACGATCATAAACAGAGCAGCAAAAGAACTTGTCATTTCCATTATTTCGTCTTCTCTTCCTTGTTTTCTAAGCATTTCTTCATAATTCGAAAAGAAGTCTGGGTTTATATATTTGGTATAGATAAAGTCTGCTATTCCAATACCAATTCCTACAAGTACTGAAATTAAAACACCAATTATAATTCCTTTTCCTAAAGATACTACTCCATTATTTATAGTATCTCTATAATGTTTTATTGCAAAGTAGATAAAAGATAAGGATAGAAATATGGATAGATATCCTAGAACTTCATTTGTAGTGTAATCAAAGTTATCAATTCCAATAACTAAATGTAATGTGAAAACGAGAAAGCCAGTTAAGATTCCGTATGAACCATATTTTACAATTGCGTTTTTCATAATTAAAAGAGTTTAAATTATAGTACAAAACTAGTTCGAAGGGTAAAATAAGCACTCATACTAAAGTACCAAATCACTCATTCTTAAGTATCATATATTATAAAGTTAAGAATATCTGACACTTTTAGAAAAACTATTACAAGTAATAGTTCTTTATTCTCATGTCTTTTAAGGGAGTGATTTTGTATTTAAAGATTATAAAATATGAATTTCTTTGGCTATTTGAATCGCTTGAGTTCTTCGTTTTGCATTCAGTTTTGTTAGCAAATTTGAAACGTGCGTTTTAATGGTGCTTTCCGATAGAAATAAAGTTGAAGCAATTTCCTTATTAGAAAATCCTTTCGCTATTAATTCTAAAACTTCGTACTCTCTCGAAGTAATTTCAAGTTCTTTTATTTTCTGATGATTAATTTCGGAACTAATTTCTTGAGGTTTGTTTAGCTTTCTGTTAAAATATGCTCCAACAAAAAAACCGATAATCGCAATACAAGTTATTACGAGTTCTATTTCCATTCCACCAAAAAGTATAGAATATTTACTAATCTGAAATAAAAGTATAACGGCAATAATTAAAGCACTAAAAACAAGAATTGTTTTCTTCATGTTTCTAATTTAAAAATTAACGATAAACTAACAGAATTTCTTTTTGATTTTATCGACTATAGTTTGCGCCAACTTCTCTTTACTTTCAACTGTCCAGCCTGCAACATGGGGAGAAAGAATTACTTTATCAGACTTAATTAAGTATTCAAAAGCTTCGGGCATTTTAGAGTCAGTAAATAAATTTTCGAAAGATTTTTTTTCGTATTCTAAAACATCTAAACCAGCACCCAATACTTTGTTAGATTCAATTGCGGCTACCAAATCTTTTGTTACAACAGATTTTCCTCTAGCGGTATTAAGTAACCAAAACGGATTTTTAAAATTATTGATAAACGTTTCGTTTACCATATTTATAGTTAATGCTGTTTGTGGAGTATGTAAGCTTAATACATCTGCTTTTTCTTGTAGCTCTGCTAAGCTAACTTGTGTACAGTTTTCATCACCTATATTTGGTTTTATATCGTAACACAATACCTCCACATCAAAACCTCGTAATTTTTTTGCAAAGGCTTTTCCCATATTTCCATAACCAATTAAGCCAACAGTTTTTCCATCTAATTCAATACCACGATTTTCTTCACGCAACCATTTCCCTTCTCGTACTTCTTTATCTGCAATATTTAATTTGTTAAAAAGAGAAAGTAACATTCCTAATGCATGTTCACCAACTGCGTTTCTATTTCCTTCTGGAGCAGAAATTAAATAAACCCCTTTAGTTGCCGCATAATCACAATCTATATTTTCTAAACCAGCACCAACACGACCAATAAATTTTAGATTTGTAGCTTTATCTAAGAATTGCTTGTCTATGGTAAACCTACTTCTAATAACAATCCCATCATACTCGTGAATTTTGTTTTCGATGTCTTGTTTTGATGAGGTATAATCTTCATCATTTATAAATCCAGCTGCTGCTAATTGATTAATTAATAAAGAATGGTTTGTGTCTAGATGTAGAATGTTCATATGTACTTTGTTATAGATAACAAATTTATTTTGTTTGTTTAATGCTTTTTTGTGATTTGAAAATAGACACTTATAACTTTTTAAATATGCTTTAAGGTATTTATTTAAAACCTAGTTAGTTTATTTCTGAATTTTAATAAGTCTATTAGGACAAAATCAGTACAAATAAACTTAGTATAACTTTAAAAAACAAAATTATGTCACGTATTACATTAGAAGCACTAGGAAAAGAAACAGGATATTATTTAAGTCATGCACTTGATAAAGTATGGCTTCAATTTGGAGTTCAGGGAGAAGGTGAAGTTTTTATACTTGAGGAATTATCTGGAGGACGCGTAGCTTTGGCTTGTGTGGGAGGAGAAACAGGGAAATATTTAAGCCATGCATTTAATAAATTATGGTTACAAGATGGGATACAGGGAGAAGGAGAAGAGTGGGTTATGGTAGACCATGGAGGAGGTAATGTTTCTTTTAATTGTGTAGGAGGAGAAACAGGAAAAACATTAAGTCATGCTTTTGGTAAAATGGGGTTACAAGATGGATACCAAGGTGAAGGCGAATTATGGGCGAAAAGAAATTCTAATATATAAGAAAACAGCCCCATTATTTAAATTGAATAATGGGGTTTAAAATATTTGTTACACTTAAAGTAGAAAAGAAAAGTGACAATCATTTTTGAATGATAACATAGAATTTTAAACTTCATTCATGAATTATTATCAGTTATGTTTTTAGGATAGTTTTAGTTTACTTTTTCTTAACAAGCCATTGTTCAAAATAAAGTTTTTCGATTAATTTTCTGTCAGAAGTATTTATAATCTCTTTTAGAGAATTAGGAATAGATAAGTCAATTTGGTACCATATGAGTTCGTCTTCTTTATTAAAACGTAAGTCACCATTCACATCTCTTATTGTACGAAATATAATCTTATCTGTATTAGGAATAATTTTATAATACTCTAACTCTTCATTTAAGGGAGAAACTCTAGTTAATTCACTTCCATCAATATTTGAAATAAATAAATGAAGTGGATCTTTATAGTTAAAACGCTTATCTTGATTGTAGTCTGTGTCTCCAATTTTATATATTATTTTATTACTTAAAATAGGACCTGATTCCTCTATTTTAAATCTAAAATCAGAGATTCGTACTTTTGATTTTGTTAGTAAGTTAGTTTTGCCAGTTGAACTATTATAGAATAAAATATTCCAATACCTAGGGTAATCTTCAGTTTCATATTTACTATATCTGCCATAGCTAGACCTATCGTAACTTTTTTGCGTAGTAATTGGGAATAGAACTTGATTAGTGCTATCAATAAAAGCTAAATCATCATAGATGAAATTATATTCATCCATAATAGAATCTATTTGAGTTTGAGTTAAATTTTTTTCTTCAACAACATTAATTCTTGGGTTTGATTTACTGCAAGATGAGAATAGTATTGTAATGAAGATTAGTGATATTATTTTTTTCATAATAGATGCAATTTAATGGAGCTGTTTTTTAACTAATACAACTTGTCATTTAGTTTTTATTACCCTCTAAGTTTAGACCATTTTTCGTTGAGCATGTGTAATATATCTCTGTAACGCTCTTTAAATGCTTCAATTTCTTCAGGGTCAATTTTTTCTTTTCCTTTTAAATAGAAATTAATGTCAAATCTTAAATCGAATAATCTATTTCGAGTATTTGTATAATTCACCCATAAACTTTTATGATCGAAAAAAGTATTGTAGGTACTAATTACTGTAATAAAAGATGAAATCATTAGCGCAATGTTTTTTGTTTGATTACTAATGAATGTAATTGCATCGAAGCCAGCAAAATCAAAACCTAATATAACAGTGCTAATGGCACTAGCAATTGTAATAACTACATGAAAGTTCCTAGCTTTGTATTTATTGTCCTTTCTTTTTTTTGAGAATTTTTCAATATGAATATTAATTTCTTCTTGAAGAAATGCTATTTTCTCTCTTAGTTCTTTATCTGTATATTCCATGGCTTATTTTAAATTATTTTCAATGCAATTAAATTTTTATATCGTAAACTACTTACTTTTTTCTCAATATTTTTAAATCGATCTTCTAACAAAGTTTTACTTTTTGTAACAATTTTTAGTCTGTCAACAGTGTAATTTAGTTTCGTTATGGAGTCTAAAAAATCTCCATTTTCGTAATGTAACAGTGCTTCATAGTATTCTAATTCAGATTCTGTATGATTTATAGTTTCCAGTGTTTGATATTCAATTTCAGGTAACTCTATTTCAATTTGCTTTTTAATAATATTTAAATGATCTCTAGACTGTTTAATGTGCTTGATATTCAGTGTATCAGTAACTTCAATAATTCTTAAGTTAGCATCTATAAAAGTATTTAGAATCCCTATTTTTTGTTTGATAACTAACTTTCTAAGATTCTTATTATTAACTGTTACTTCTTGATAATGTTCAAAAGCACTAGCTAATAGTTTTTTAGACTTTTGTAGTGTTTCTATAGCTAATAGGAAATCTTTTGCATCTATATAATCATATGCTTTTGCATGCTTTGTAAGGGCTAAACCATGTATAAACCTGTAAGAATCTTTATAGTTGGTGTTCCTATCTATAATTTGTTCACTTTTGTCATATTGTTGCGTTCTTCTGTATAACCAAAGTAGCATATAGTTAAAATCGTCTATGTGTTTGTCGTTATTTTTAACTACCTCAACTTTGCCTTCACTTTTTTCAAAACTAATTTTAGCATTATTTAAAATAACTACTTGACTTTCTATTAATTCTATTAACTGATTTTCATCTGTGTGTTCCGATTTGGTTTCCATTACTAAATTCAGGAAAGACAAGATTAGAAAATCAATGTTTTGTTGAGACAAGGTCATTTTTCGATAAGACAAATGACTTAAAATATGATCAATTTCTTTTTTGAAGCTTTTAGAAGAAGCACCAACAGGTTCAGAACTATTAGAAATTGAATTTAAGAAATGATAAAACTCATTTATAGTAGGTTCATTTTGAAGGTCGCAAAAAATTAAATAGGGTAGATGATGAAATATATTTCTAATAATATCGTCTCCCGTATTTATAAAAATTGAGGTTGGTTTTAGAGAGTCATTTAATTTATGAGATAATGTAAGTACCTGGCTGAATTTAAGTCTAGAACTTAATTTGTCAGTCAATAACTTTGTTGGAATATTATCGTCAATTTTTTCAATTATACTCTTAATACTCAGCAAATCTCTTTTAGAAACATCTTCGTTGTTAATAAAGGTTTTAAATAACGTATCGTAATGTGTATAAGAATCGAAAACATACGAATTGGTAATGTCTTTTTTAAACGATTCTAAAGAATTATTAATAGACTCTAAAAAAGAAGTGTTGTTTTGTTCTTGAGAAATATTTTTTTCTACCTCTTTAATATCTATTAACGTGTTTATATTGTCAATAGACTCTTGTTCATTATCCGATTTTTCAATTAAATATTTTAATAAAAATACCTGATTAATATTTCTATTAAAAGAGCAATTAGTATCGTTAGTAGCTTTTCTTAAAAGCTTAATTATTTCATTTGTTTTTTGTGGCGTAGAAGAAAGATATTTTACTCGAGTATTTTCCTCTTTAATTTCACGATTTATATTATACACACGATCTATAACAGAAATATCTCTGTAGGTATTATCTAAATAACAATAACGCTCATAATCACTATTTAACGAAGCTAGTTTATATTTTTGAGAATCAGCAAATAGCTCTAGTAATTTATTGGTAAGTTCTGTTGGTTGGTTGTTTCTAAATGCATCGAGTATCAGCTCACTATTTTTAACTTTGTTAGACACAAAATCGTGAATGTTTAATGATTCTATAAAATCATTAAATCGATCGAATAAATTTTTCCCTTTTTCAATAAAAATATAGAGTACAATAATTAATTCAAATTCATTGTAAAAAAGTTCTTTGTTAATTTTTACATCATTAGAAGAAATAGATTCTTCAATAAAGGTTAATAACCTGTTTCTAATAGAAGAGAAATTGGTTATTTTCATTTGAAATCCTTCTACAATATTAGAAAGCTCTTCTCGGTATTCATCTGCAAGAATAATATCGAAATCTTTGTAAATCGAAAACACATTTTCATAGAAAATGGTTGTTAAAGCTAATTTCGAATCCTTGTGAAAAGAGTTTTTATTAATAAATGGAAGCGTATAATTAATTACATCAAAAGTATCTATAACATAAACACTGTTAATGCCTTTATAATGTTCCTGAAGATCAGATTTAACAATTTGTAATTCGCTAGATGTATAAAAATCTAAAAGTGTTTCTCTTTCCATTTATTTTTATTTTTAACATAGTCTACAATGCTTTTTATATGCGCGTCATCTGCTTCTTCTATAGTGTCTAAACGAGCAAGTTTATTTTCAATGTTAAAACTCACTATGGTGTTGTGTCTTTCAATTAAATTTTTGGTTAAGTCTTTATTATGGTCTGTTTTAATGAGCAAGTCAAATACTTCAGAAAGACGGAAGCGAAATCTATCTAAGTATAAATTGTTGTGTTCATTAGGTTCAGAAAGGATAATATGATTCCAGTTTAAATCTTCATTGTCGTGTATTTTTTTTGAATACCGATCTATGGTGCTATTCAATAGTTTTTTTGTGTCTTGAGATAAATCTTGAATAGAAACAAACTTTGTTTGATCATCAAAATTGATATTAATGTTTTTTTGTTTGAAGTATAAATCTCTATCAATTTCAAGCTTCTTTGTTTTACCATTTAAATTGAGGATACGAGAAATTTTTAATTTTACTAATCGATCATCTATTTCATCCATTTTAGTAAATAAATAATCAAAGATCTCTTGTTGTGTACCGCAAATGACGTTTTGGTTATTATCAAAAAAACCATAAATACAACTACTAAAATTAGCATCGTACTCATTTCCATTCGGAATTTTCAAAATTTGATCTTCTGGAATTTCTTCAGGTTCAAAAAAGAACTGAAATTCATTTTTTGTTTTTTGAGTGTAAAAATCTTTCCCTGATTTAAATATTACAGGAGCAAAGCGATTTTCTTTTTTAAATTCTTTTTTTATTCCGTAAACTTTCATCTTCTATCCTTGTAATTAATAACCTTTTCTCTCATGAAATGATATGCTGTGTGAATATGTGTAAACTGATCGTGTTTATAAGTAATGATCTCTGTTCCTGGGAAATATTCACTCCATCCTAAAATCGTTTCTTCATCTCTCGCTTTACTTTCTGGTAAAAAAACAACATCAGGTTTTGCTGTTACTTGATCTTGAATTTGTATTTCAAAAGTAAATGCTTGCGGTCCATATTCAGTATAACTTTCGTTCCTGTTTTTATGTATGTCGTTTATAGTGGTTAGACACAAACAAAATTGTTTTTTTTCTACATCATAATGAGGTGTGAACTCACTTTTTAAATAATTTTCATTGTTTTGATACAATGCTTTTACACCAGCAATGATATCTTCTTTTTTCGGGTTTTCTACAATAAAATTTTGTAGCATTTTAACCGGTTCTGGGGCGCCTGGATTTTCAAAATTAAATCTACCATTAAGATACGCGCCTGAATCAAAACAGCACAGTCTTTTAATATTTTCTTTTAGATCTAAATCCTTATACAATAATGTAACAGGAGGATCTTTATCATACTTGTCTATTTGGTCTTTAGGGGGGAAGTAAGCAGATTTACCATAGAATAAAAAAATAAGTTTCTCATCGTCATGATATTCACATCCTCTTTGAGCTATAAGATAATTATTATCTGTTATAATATACTTAAATAAAACATGATATTTTGTTGTATGACAAAATGGTAATAAATCTCCTTCTATGTCATTGTTGTTTTTGTAATCATCAATGATATCTTTAAATGTTCTCATTCTTTTTTAGCACTATTTTTAGGGAAAATACAATTTAAAAAGAAAGCATCAAATATCCTATAGAAATTATAGAATATTTGATGCTTTTATTATTTTCTTAAGAAAAATATACTATTTAATACTGTTCGTTTTCATTTGGAAAATCTAAACTCTTTACATCTGCACTATATTGTTTAAAAGCATTTGTCATTTCTGTGTGTAAGTCTAAATAACGACGTAAAAAACGTGGGTTGAATTCATGTGTCATTCCAAGCATATCGTGTGTTACTAAAACTTGGCCATCTACACCATTACCAGCTCCAATACCAATTACAGGAATAGTTAAACTTTCTGCTACTTCCTTAGCAAGTTTAGCGGGTACTTTTTCTAACACTAAAGCAAAACAACCTAATTCTTCTAAAAGCTTAGCGTCTTCTTTTAATTTTTTAGCTTCTTCTTCTTCTTTTGCACGAACTGTATACGTACCAAATTTATAAATAGATTGTGGCGTAAGTCCTAAATGTCCCATAACCGGAATTCCAGCAGTTAAAATTCTAGAAATAGATTCAGAAATTTCACTACCACCCTCTAGCTTTACGGCATGACCTCCAGATTCTTTCATAATTCGAATAGCAGATTCTAAGGCATTTTTAGAGTTTCCTTGGTAAGTTCCAAAAGGTAAATCTACAACAACTAAACAGCGATATATAGCACGAACCACTGAACTAGCATGGTAAATCATTTGGTCTAGTGTAATAGGCAATGTTGTTTCATGCCCAGCCATTACATTAGAAGCCGAATCTCCAACTAAAATTACATCAATACCAGCTCCGTCAACAATTTTAGCCATTGTATAATCATATGCCGTAAGCATAGATATTTTTTCCTTATTGGCTTTCATTTCTATTAACGATTTTACTGTAACTCTTTTGTACTCTTTTTTTGCTATAGACATGTACTGTTTGTTATTTTTTGTTGTGGTAAAAATATACAAAATACATGAAACTCGTTAATCTTCTGTTAATTTGAATTTAACAGGTTACTTTTTTTTAGCTTTACATAAAACTTAATAAAATGAAACGATTCTCTTTTTTCTTTATCTTCTTAATAACAAGTTTTGTAATGAATAGTCAAACAGTGCCAGAAAAGCAAAAAATAAGAAAAGTAATAGATACTTTTTTTGAAGGGTTACATCAAGGAGACTCTTCAATTGTAAGTAGTACATTACATTCTGGAATTAAAATTCAAACTACTTACACAAATAAAGAAGGAAAACGAATTTTAAGAGATGAAACTAGAGAAAAATTATTAGCAGGAATTGCAGCAAAGAAAAAGACAGACACTTATTTAGAAAAATTATTGTCTTATGATATTAAAGTTGATGGAAATTTAGCTTCGGTTTGGACCCCTTATGAATTTTATTTTAACGGTAAATTTAGCCATTGTGGAGCCAATTCATTCCAGTTATTTAACAACAATAATACATGGGAAATTATCTATTTAGTAGACATGAGAAGAAGAGGTAATTGTAAGGCAAATGAAGTAAAAAAATAATGTATCTTTAGCGTGTGAGTAATGAAAGTAAAACACAACTGTTAAATCCTGATACTTGGGTAGATAGTTATTCTGATTATTTATTTAATTATGCTGTTGTAAGAGTAAATAGCTCAGATATTGCAAAAGACCTAGTACAGGAAACATTTTTTGCTGGACTGAGATCAGCAAAAAATTTTGAAGGAAAATCGACTGAGAGAACTTGGTTAATTTCGATTTTGAAACGTAAGATTATTGATTACTATCGAAAAATAAATTCGAAAAAAGGACAGGCAGAAGTCCGTATGAGTTTTTATGAAGATGGTGAAAATGAAGGGAGTTGGATTGAAGAACGAGTTCCCCAATCTTGGAATAGTGAGACAGAGAAGGATATCGAAAACGAAGAATTGAAAAATCAAATAGATGTTTGTATAGATAAACTTCCAGAAAAATACGCTATGGTTTTCAGGATGAAAACGATTCAAGAATTTGAAACAGAAGAAATTTGTAAGGAGTTAGATATTACTCCGTCAAACCTTTGGGTAATTATCCATAGAGCAAGAACGCAACTGAGAGGTTGCATGGAAAAAAATTGGTTCAATAAATAAAAAATGTTTAAATTTTTAAAAATAACTTGTCAAGAGGCTAATGAGATATGCAATAAATCTCAGTATAATGAAGCCACTTTTACAGAAAAGATTAAGTTAAATATACATATTCTCTTTTGTAAAATCTGTGCAATGTATTCTAAGCAGAATAGAAAGATGACAGATATATTTAACTCTAAGAAACTAGACTGTCAAAATCATGTTAGTTGCATGAGCGACAGAGAAAAAGAATTATTAAAAGAAAAATTAAAAGAAATGTCTACTTAATCGATTGAGATTAAGAAACCGTTTTTGATTTTTTGTTAGATTGAACGGAGTTTACTTTTTAAATAAGGTGAATTCCGTTTTTTTAAATTTAAGAAGATGCATTTTTTACCAGAATCTATAGATAATTATGTAGTACAACATTCTCAGCAAGAACCTGAATTGTTAAAAGAACTGAATAGAGAAACTTGGCAAAAAGTTTTAAACCCAAGAATGTTAAGCGGTCCTTTTCAAGGTAGAGTATTGTCAATGATTTCAAAGTTAATTGCTCCAAAATCTATTTTAGAAATAGGTACATATACTGGATATTCTGCACTGTGTTTGGCTGAAGGTTTACAGGAAGATGGAATATTATATACAATTGATAAGAATGAAGAGTTAGAAGAATTGCAAAGTAAATATTTTGAAAAATCTTCTTATTCGAATCAAATTAAACAGTATGTTGGAAATGCTATTGAAATTATTCCTACGATTCAAGAAAAATTTGACTTGGTTTTTATAGATGCAGATAAGTCGAATTACCCAAATTATTTTCATTTAATTATTGAAAGAATGAATAAAGGCGGAATTATTTTATCCGATAATGTTTTATGGAGTGGAAAAGTTGTAGAACCTTTAGATGAAAAAGATAACGATACTAAAATGTTATTAACTTACAATAAGCTTTTAAATGAAGATGATAGAGTAGAAACAGTTTTATTGCCTATTAGAGATGGACTTACAATAAGTAGGGTAAAGTAACATTGCCCTCTTTTAACTTCTTTTAATAGGGCCTGTTAAGTCGTCTATATTATCTTTTACCTCGTTAACTTCCTTGTTAATGTCTGAAACAATTTCAGTATCTAAACCTTGTTTCTGAGCACTTTCGTTAATTTCTCTTTTAATTTCGTTCGTAGCATCTTTTACCTGACGCATTCCTTTTCCTAATCCACGAGCAATCTCTGGAAGCTTACTAGGACCAAAAACAACAATAACAATTAGTAAAATAACAAAAATTTCTGGTCCGCTTATGAATAAAAAAGGTAATTTCATAGAAGCAAAGATACACAATTTAGCTCAGTCAATTCTTAAAATATGTACGAATGATAAGTAATTCAAAAGCTAATCGAACGTAAGTGTTTTAGAACTAATAATTGCATCATTTGTAACAAAAGGCATTGGCATCATTGTTTCATCTCTAGGCTGTAAATTAAATGCTGAATTTGTTAAAAGATCATTAGAAATTTCATTCAAGGTAATATGTAAATGTTCGTCTTTTTGAAACTTCATTTTTATTTGTACTTCTTTATCCGCATTTCCCATGTGATAAATAAGTAGAGTTTCTTTTTTTATAGTTGTAACAGTATCATAAATAACTGCATTATTCACACTTAAAAAGGAAAGAGTTAAAGGAACATTGTTAAATAACTCAAACTTGTTAATCTTACGTTGTGGCATAATTGTAAATAAAACTTCACGTTCATTACCAATAATTGTATCTATTGTAACCGCAATTTCCGAAGTGACTAAATTTTTAAATTCAGCTTTTTTATAAAAATTAAATTTACGATTGTATTTATTTTTTGTGTCTGCGTTAGCAATGCTGCCTTCAGAAAAATTATCATTAAATATTTGTTGTGTATAATCATCTAAAGTTTGGTTGTAAGTTCCCCAAAAGGCCGATTTATCTTCTAAGTTTTGTACATAAACCAAACTATTAGGTTTCTTTCTGTCTACAGAAAAGCCACTGTTAATACTCGAAAAAATAAATAAGACAATGGTAATAAGACCTGAAAATATTACCCAGGAATTTCTTTTGTTTTTTTTATGGAAGATTGGTACTAATAAACCAAGCGTTAACACAATAAAAAATGCAGAAATAAAAAGGTTTTTTAATCCTAAACCAACAGGAAACATTTTAATTAAAGGACTAAATATGTATACAGTTGGTACAGATATTAAAGTTATTAAAATAGGTTTCGCATAATTGCTCCAAAAGATTAAAATAGTTAAAACGACTAAAGCAAAATATACTGGAATAATTAAGAAAGCACCACCAGGTAAATATAGATACAGTAAAAAACTTATTAATAACCATATGGTAATTGGTGCTATAAGTAAATCAATAGCAGCTATATATTTAAAGAAATTAAAAATTGCAAAAACAATCCAGATGTTTAGAAAACTAAAAGCAGCAATATAATAATAACCATTATAGGTAAAACCATGAAGTATATCTTTATATTCTGGATATAAGTATAATAAAAATTTCCAAAGAGCAATATTTACAATTATACATATTACTAGAGCTAATAAAAAAGGAATAAATCCTACAAACATTCCAGATACAGAAATCTTTTCTTTTTTTATTCCATAAAAGATAAGTGCTCCAAATAGTAAAGTAGCAATTAAAATTAGGGGTAAAATCCAAGAAAAAGGATAAATAAGCAATCTGATAAAAGGAAAATTCACATATACATAATCCTTGTTACTATTAAGGTTTGTTAAATCAGCTTCAGAAAAATAATTTAACCCTCCCATTAAATAATCTCCTTGGTGAGCTAAAGAAGCCCTATCCAGTCTGTCATAACTATCTTGCGCGGTATGATAATCAAAATGATCTCCAATAAATGCGAAATTAAATCCATTGATATCTGCTTTTTCTCTGAAAACAGTTAAATCTGTATCATTTGGAAGCATTTTATAAACACTGTACATTAGTGAGTTTGCCGCAGGAAATTTAGTATTGGCATTTAGAAAACTTTTTAGTAATTCACTATTCTTACCATTTGTTTCCATTAGCATATAACTAGGACCTCCGCTACCTCTAGCCTCAAAATTGAGAACAAGTCCAATATTAGAAGCTAATGGGTGATGTTGTACAAAAGCTTCAGCACCTAATAAGCCTAATTCTTCAGCATCGGAAAAAACAATAATAATATCATTTTTAGGCGTTTTGTTTTGAGATAAATATGCACGAATACCTTCTAAAATAGTTACAATACCCGAACCTGCATCTGCTGCGCCTATAGACGAATGTGGATTACTATCGTAATGACTTAATAGTAGTAGAGATTTGCCATTAGAGCTTCCTTTAATACGAGCTATAATATTTTCAACAGTAGTTCCAGCTACCCATTTTTTATTAAAAACAGTAGCTATTTGTACTTCGGGTTGTAACCCTAAATTTTCTAACTCCTTAACTAAATATTGTTGTACTTTTTTGTGCTCATCTGTACCTACACTATGAGCTTTATGGGAAATATTTTTTAAATGTTGTAGTGCGTTATTTACCGAAAATTCTTGAGTGTTTAAAGAGGTTTCATCATTTGAATGACTAGGAATCATGTCAGAAAAACTCCAATATACTGTGATTAAAATAATGATTAAAGCAATGGTTTTGTTGATAGTGTTCATTGGTAGATGATTCCTTTGTAGTTTAGAAAAGATGCAATTTTAGTGTTATGTATATTAGGCTATAAGTTGCTTCCAACATAGCGTCCTTTTTATATATTATTTTACCCGTACTAAAAATAGGAAAATAAAATAAAAGAAAGATTTTTTTATAAGAGCTTTAAAATCAGTATATTTAAAAAGGTTAAATGTTAAGATTATGGGAATTAAAAGCTTTCAAGGTAAAAGAACTACAACGAATACGAAAGAGTCTGAACCTATTTTAGTGTCAGATTATATGACGAGAAATTTAATAACCTTCAAAGAAGAACAACCTATTGAAGAAGTTATAGAAACATTAATAAAATATAAAATATCTGGTGGTCCAGTAGTAAATGAAAAAAACGAACTAATTGGGATTATTTCCGAAGGAGATTGTATGAAACAAATATCTGAAAGTAGATATCATAATTTGCCAGTAGATAAAAATAATACTGTAAAAAAAGCAATGATAACTTCTGTAGAAACCATAGATGGAAATATGAATATTTTTGATGCAGCCAATAAGTTTCTTGAATCTAAACGTAGAAGATTTCCTATCGTAGAAAATGGTAAGCTTGTTGGACAAATAAGTCAAAAAGATGTGCTGAAAGCAGCAATGAAATTAAAAAGCAATACGTGGAAATAAAATTATAATTGTTTTTTTGATAAGTCAGTGATGATTAATTTTTGTTGATTAGTACTTTCTAATGCTAAAATGTTAGAATAATCATATCCAGCTACAGGCTCATTAAGATTTTTCCATTTTGCTGTCCCAGCTACTGTAACTTCTTCACCTATTTCTACAATTGCTTCTGAATAGCGTAGTTGTTTATTAAAGCCAAAAAAACCTGTGCTTTTGATATTATATTCTTTTAATAAACGTAAAAATTCAGGAGAAGGATCCTTAAAGGTTCCTGAAGAAGTATGTTTGTCTACCACTAAATGTGCTTTGTAATTTCTCAAATTTTTTGAAGGTTGCACCATTACAGAAGTACCATTTTTATCAATAAAAAAATCTTGAATTCGTTCTTCTTTTAAAATTGTAGACCAATGTGAACTTTTGCCAGAGCTTTTCTTTTGCTCTATTTTAATTCTAAAAAACACACACTTTCGTTTGCTGAAAGGAGCTACTAAAGGTTCATGAACATGCAGCGCTTTTCCTGTAACTTTTACAAGTTGATTTGTTCGAATACTACCAATACCCGCACTTGGAATTTTACGTAACTTTCGTATGATGGTTTGTTTATTACTGAAATAATAAATCAAGAAAAAAAGAATAAGGACTACAGGAATTATAATAGCAAAGATCATAGTGAATTTATTTATAATAATGAGTGTATAAATTTGTAGAAATGTTACACAAACACATTATTCTTGTTTTACTAATAAAAATAGCTCGTTTTCTAGAGGTAAGTATCCTTGGTTATATACATAAAAGTAAGTATTACCAGTTTTAGTATTATAAATAGAAGTGAATAATTGAAAATCGAACCCTTTATCATATAATTTAGTTCTACTAACTTTTGTTTTTCCTTTAGTATTTAATTCAGATAAAATCTTATAATTCTTCTTTAATCGATTGTTAATATTCCGAATTAAATTTTTTGTGTCCTTATCTACTTTATTGTTATAAGTATTTCTACAATAGTCCGAACAAAATTTTTGATCTGCTCTACCTCTTAAAGGTTCTCCGCATTCTAAGCAAGCTCTTTTTTCCATAGAAAACAAATATAGATAAATTAACTGAATGTAAACGACTACAAACATTTACAATCGAAAGTAAACGCATTACAACCGACTCTAACTTCTTTCTTGTTGCATCTTTGCAGTGTCATTATTCAATGGCGATGTCTTAACTGTTAAACGATAAAAATTAATATTATGAATGCACTTAAAAACAGAGTACAGTTAATTGGGAACTTAGGAAACAAACCAGAAATTTTAGTTTTAGAATCTGGAAAAAAACTAGCCAAATTTTCACTAGCAACTAACGAAATGTACAAAAACGCACAAGGACAAAAAATTACCGATACGCAATGGCATAACATTGTGGCTTGGAACAAAACAGCAGAAATTATCGAAATGTATTTAGATAAAGGAAGCGAAGTAATGATAGAAGGTAAACTAACTTCTAGAAGTTATGAAAACCCAGACGGAGAGAAACGTTACTTTACAGAAGTAGTATGTAACGAACTTTTAATGTTAGGTAACAAGTAGAGGGGGAAATTGCTAAAACCACCAAAAAGAAATTGAAAAAGAAAGAAAAACCCAACAGTGTACAACTGTTGGGTTTTTTCTTATAACATTCTTTCCTAAAAATGATAACTTTTATTAAAATCACCCAAAACGGGTGATTTTTCACTTATTTATATGCTTGTTTTATAGGTTTTTAAGTTTTAAAGGGTAAGAATTCGGGTAAAAGTGTGAATTTTTTATGTTTTTTTAGAAAAAACTTTTACTCAAAGATAAAAAAATCTAAAACATGCAGCTAAATTTAGATAAAAGGATTATTTGTTACAGGAATATTCTACTTTAGAATAAAAACTAATATTTCAGCTTTATTTTTTTAAACTTAAACTTAGTTCTTTAAAGTTTCGAATATAATTTGAATTCATTTAAACTTTTTTAATAAAATTTGGCTTGTACTCAACCGAAAATAATCGTTATTTTATCCCAAAAACTATACAAAAAGTATTAATATCAGTTTACGACCAACCAAATGAAAGTAATAATCATAATAGGAATTGTTTTAGTAACACTTTATTATATTGGAAAAAACAAACAAAAGAATCAACAAGAGAAGAAGAATCTTTCAAAGAAAAAAAACTCTCTTAAATCCCGTCCTTCCTTTCAATCAAAATTATCTAAAATAAAATATCCCGATAGAATAAATGCAATTGATTGGCACTACCAAAAAATACAACAAGGTTTAAGAGCTGGGGATGTTGACTTAGTAAATCTATCCTACTCTAAACTTTATGAAAGTATAAGACAACAAAATGTAAATGATAACGGAGAATTTAATGATATTTTGGAGATAATTAAACAAGAGTACTTAGAATTCAGAGAATACTTTCAAGTTGAATATCCAGAACAATTTCTACCGCAAGAAGAACGTAAAAAGAAAAAAGAACAAGAATTAGAGAAAAATAAAGAACTTCCAATTTATTTAGAAACTGGAAACTATATTGAACTTCCAAAACAAATTTTAAAATATGTTGATATAGTAAAACCTATTTCGGAATGGCACGAAATTGGACTGAACCCCAAAAAGGAAATACAAGGCAGATGGAAAGCCATTAAAAGAAGTGAACGTTATTTTGGTTTTTATGATGCCAACTTAAATAAAAAGGAACACAAAGTTTCTCTTCAAACAGGAAAAAGAATTACGAAGAAACCTTACTTCATCAAAGCTCTAAATGAACAAGGCGTACCATTAACGGATTTTGTAGCATATAGCGAACATTTAGAATATTTTATAAAGGCAGTTACCTTTTTTGATAATCAAGAATTTGAGAATGCACAAAAGGAGATTGATAAAGCATTAGAACTAAAAAGAGAAGAAGATTATAAAGAATTAAAAGTTAATATTGAAATTAAACTTAATAATGAAGAAATTGTGGATAAAGAATTTGAGAAATACAAATTTGATATTGACTCTGCAATACATACTGGGAAATTTAATGATTGGTTAAAAGTCTTGATAAACAATAATAAATACGACAAGGTTATTTATTTTATCAATCAAGCAAATAATATGTTAGAAAAATTGATAAGCGGAGAAATCGAGCCAAAAATTTATGGTAAACAATCATCAGACTATTATCTTTACAAAAAAGAACAGTTTAACAAAAACCTTATTTACATATTTGACTTTAAGAATTCAGAATTGGAAAAATCAGAGAATTCAATTAAACTACTTGAATTATTTTTAAATCTCTATAATAAAGAAGATTTTAGACCAATAGAAAAAGTTGCTGACCAATTTAGTATGTGGAATTTAAGAAAACGATCGATAGAGCTTTATCGAGAATGTTTGAGAATGATTGGAAATGAAAATAAACCTAGGATAAAATCACGAATTGAAAAGAAAATAAATGCTAATTTATCACTTAACTAACAGTTAAAGGCTATAACTCTCTCAGTAATAAATATGTCTCGAACAAACTCTGCTACATATAAAAATGAAACAATCGATGCTTTTGAAGTAGATGACAACTATAATGACTTCAACAGAAACCAATTCAAGTGTGTGGAGTGTGGTGCGCAAATTCAATTCAACAGAGGGATAAATAAAGAAGATCCACATTTTAAAAATTGGCCGAATACGAGCCACCAACCGAATTGTGAAATTGAATTAAACTATAAACGATTTTCAAAACAGGACAATTCAAATATCTATTCGATTATTTCTACTATTTTACCACGTGGGGAGAGATTGATAAATTTAGATTCCAATGAAAAAAAACGAAAAATCAGAAAGAGATATTTTGGAAAGAGAAGTCGACAATTTCTTAATTCATTAAATTCTCTTTCTTGGCATGAATTAAAAGAATTAACATTAAGGACAGAGGATAAAAAGACAGTAAAACTAATTGACATAATTATGCGTCAAGATACTATAATTGAGAAACTAAAGAACGAGAATAACAGTTTTATATGTATACTCAAAGGCTATACTAGCAAATCAATTGAAGTAGGGAAAAGCATAAAATTACCATTAACTAACGGAGGTAAATATGGTAATAAAAATAAGTTTGACCTTTTTATTCCTGCTTCTTATGTTGAGAAAAATAAAAATAGAATAAATACAATAGAAAATAAACTGATATATTGTTATGGAGTAGCAGAAGTCAATGATTATGGTTACAAGATAGATTTGTTTTCAATAACACATCAAGTGATGATAGTAGAAAAAGCTAATAATTCTAAATACAGCAAATAAGAGGTTAGAAAGTTTATGAAAGCTTAAATCTATTTATAAACACTTACCAACACTTCGAAATTGGCTTTTAAGAATGGGTAAGATAAAAATAAAATATAACGTTTGGTTCAGTCTAACTTTATCCGTCATTCTAATAATCAGTAAATAATTGTTTTAAATAAGATAAAAAACAAAAACTGTGATGCATTTAATTTGGTCAATAATAAACGGAGTACTTGTTTTTTACTTTCTCTATTTGATTATAGGACTTATCTTAAAAGGGAAAAAGATATTTAAACCGCAATTTAAATTTAAAGTGACTTCAATTTGTATCGTAGTTATTGGGGTTTTTCAGATAATATCTGCTTCTGAATTGGAGAAAAATTCGAATCGAATATTAATAACTTTAGATTTTAACAAAAAAATATTTCGGAATTAAGACGAGTAGTTTTGGAAAATAACTGGACTTTTGACATAAATATGCTCGTAAAATATTCAATTGACCAAAACGAATATATTCCAATAGAAAGTAACAGCTTTCTAACTAGATTAGTAAGTAGGTGTAAATGGGAATTTAATTAACACAACCAATCTGAATCAGAATGGAAAAGCAGAATTTATAGCTAATAGAACTTTGAAATGGAATCTTTTTGGTATTACAGTTTATAGTGAATATAAAACGTTTAACGGAACAATTGAATAAAAGCCAGTTATAATAAAGACGTATAACGGCATAAACTAATTGTAAATCAAAACACTAATGTTCTTTTAATTATATTCGAAAAGGGAGTCTATTTAGGGAATTGAATTAATATTTAAACTTTTTAATAACAAAGTAAGTTGCAAAAATTATATTAATCAATCATTTTATTTTACCATCCAAAGTTTTTTAATATTATTCTATATTTATTCAATATACTTGTATTGAAAAAAATACTTAAACACAAATTTACTTCTATTTAATCTTGAAAACATCTTCATATAGTAATTTAAAAAAGTATAATTAATTATTAAAGGCAATAGTTTATTTTATCTTTACCATACTTTAAAATAATACTAATAATAAGTTCCCATGATTTCTAATAATTATTCATCTGAAAATTTTACAAACCCCGTTATTAATTACAAAAAAATATCTAATAAACTTAAAATAGGTCATTTGATTTATAACATAAATCTTCAAAAAATAGTTTTAGTCACTCCTAAAATATTATCTGAAATATTAAAAGAGGAAATACAAGGAGTTAATAATAGTTATTCAATGATTCAGATAAACGGTAAATGGCTTATTGAGGTTTTTAATTTTGAAGCAAAGTATCTAGCACCTCAATATTTAACTGTATATAAATCTAATTTACATGGTTTTAAAGTTCATGAACAACTAAATAAATTTTCTATAGGCTACATGTTCAAAGAAACTCGAAATATTATTCCTAGTATGCAAGGAGACATCAAATATAAACCACAAATATTTTATGTAAATGAATTAATGGATTATCTTTTTTTAATCAAAAAGGAGCAATTTGAGTTTAACGAAGATGATTTAAAAACCATAAACCAACTCATCTTAAACAAGTAAAGAAATAATCTTTGACAAATACAACAAATATTTTCTAATTTATCTTTAATACTTTAATAATGAATGAAGAAAAACATGATGAAATAGTATATGAAAAGGTTAGTCAGATAACTGGTTTAAAATTCAAATCTTTATTAAAAAATAGCGGCATTGAGTTTGAAGAAATATACTATGTAAAAAACATGGTAAATGATAATGAAACTTTTAGATTACAAACTAATGAGAAAGCTATTTTTTTTAAAAACAAAACCGATTTTATTGTAAACTTTCATAATTTGATCTTAGATAGTCTCAGTAAATTAAATAAAAGTTTTGAAGAACTGCAAAGAGATAACAGAGATTATTTAATTTTTGGAGGTGAAAAACATGTTTTTTATAAACATGAGGAAATTGCTACGCAAACTGAGAAACAAACGAAACTTCTCGAAAAGTTTAAATACTTTTACTCAAAGATTCTATAATTAGATAAACTTGATTAATTGCTATATTAAGGTGTTGGCGGCCATTTAAACTAACTCTAAATGTACGATAGAGAAAAAGTAGAAAATTTTCAAAACCGAATGCGAGAAATAATTGATAAGCACGATACTAAAAGTGCTTTTGAATTAATCACGTACGAACTAAATGAATGTGAGGATCGATACTTGATTGAATTTATGACACCACTTAATTTCCTCAAATATGAACCCGTTTTAGATTGGGTAGAACAAAATGTGGATAGAGTGAAAAATGTAACACAGGATTGGGGACATTTATCAGCTAGCTCGAATTTCACTTGGGTAAGAGCGGAAAAGTGGCTTGAAATGGGAAGACCTTGGAGTATAGTCGCTATTGACGCTACAATGTTCTGTACAACTCTAGGCGAAAGATTAAATCAGTCGCCTTGGATGAGAGAATTAAGACCAAAACTTATGGATAATCCTAAACTGGACAGAATTGCAAACGGACTGAAAAAATATTTAGAAATCGACAGTGTACCAAGAACAAAGAATACAGTCAACCGAATTATTAGTGACATATTTGAAATTGGATAAAAAAACGAATTGTCAACAAAGATGTATAACCGCAATAATGTCGGTATAGACTAAAAATGACTTAAAAGGTATATTATTATAGTTTTGTTCTTCTAAAGAGAGTCTATTTAATAAAGTAAAATAATACTGTTCTTACCCTACAATAATTAAATGCAAAACTCTAACTTAAACCTTTGTTGATTGTAAATTTAGATAAACTCTAATTGTGCTTCTATAATATTATTGCGTTTGTTTGCGTAACGCAATAGAAAACGCAAAATATGTTTTCAATCTTATATTTCTAAAAAAAGTATTAATTTAGTGGCTCATATACCCCCGAAATATATGAACACTAAATCAG